>JACMNW010000409.1 GCA_014378345.1 Pseudorhodobacter sp.
ACCACGCTGCCCCGGTTTGACGTGATGGCGGCATTGTATCGCAGGCAAGCTGGCATCACCATGTCGGAGCTTTCCCGGATGTTGCTGGTATCAAACGGCAATGCCACCACCGTTGTGGACCGACTTGAAAATGATGGTCTCGTGCGCCGAACCCAATCTGACGCAGACCGCCGCACGGTGTTTGTGGCGTTGACGTCTGCCGGCCTTGCGCAGTTTGAAACCTTGGCGGCAGAGCATGAACGCGAGCTGACCCGCGTTTTTGGCAATGTTTCCGAGGCTGATCTTGATACAATGACCGATATCCTGAAGCGCATGGGCGGTGCCAAATGACCCAACTTGCCAGTCTCAAGCCGCAACATTTCCTATGGGCGGTGCAAGACCGGGTGGCCACTATTCGGCTAAACCGCCCTGACCGCAAAAATCCGCTGAGTTTCGCTTCTTATGCCGAGTTGCGCGATACTTTTCGCGCGCTGCCCTATGCGGAGGATGTCGACGTTGTTGTGCTGGCATCGAACGGCGGCAATTTCTGTTCCGGCGGCGATGTGCACGAAATCATCGGCCCTCTGGTGGGCATGGATATGAAGGGCCTGCTGGCCTTTACCCGCATGACCGGAGATTTGGTAAAGGCCATCATTGGCTGCGGCAAGCCTGTGATTGCGGCGGTTGACGGGGTCTGCGTGGGGGCGGGGGCGATTTTGGCGATGGCCGCCGATTTGCGCCTTGCAACGCCGGATGCAAAATGCGCGTTTCTGTTTACGCGCGTGGGATTGGCGGGCTGCGATATGGGGGCCTGCGCCATGCTGCCGCGCATCATCGGGCAGGGGCGGGCGGCGGAGCTTTTGTATACCGGGCGGGTGATGACGGCGGTTGAGGGCGAACGTTGGGGCTTTTGGAACGCCCTGCATCCTGCCGAAAAGATAGAGGCCGAGGCGATGGCTTTGGCCGCCCGACTGGCCGCAGGCCCGACATTCGCGCATGGCATGACCAAGGTGCAATTGGCGCAGGAATGGACCATGGGCTTGGAGCAGGCGATCGAGGCCGAAGCGCAGGCTCAAGCCATTTGCATGCAAACCCGCGATTTTGAGCGGGCGTATAAGGCGTTTGTCGCCAAGGAAAAGCCGGTGTTTCAGGGGGATTGACCAAAAAAGCCGGGGCGCTGCCCCGGACCCCGGGATATTTGTGCCAAAATGAAAGCGGGCAGATGAGTGATCAAACTTTCCTTGAGTGGCCGTTCTTTGAACCCCGCCACCTTGATCTGGCGGCAGGTTTAGAGGCGTGGTGCATCGCAAACCTGCCAGTCGATCACACAGACGTGGATGCCGCCTGCCGGGGCTTGGTGGCCCTGCTTGGGGCGGGCGGTTGGCTGCGCCATTCCGGGGCTGAGGAAGGTGAGCGCCTTGATCTGCGCAGCCTGTGCCTGATCCGCGAAACGCTTGCCCGGCATGATGGTTTGGCCGATTTTTCCTTTGCCATGCAGGGGCTTGGCATGGGGGCGATTAGCCTGTTTGGCACGCCGTCGCAGCGCGCGTGGTTGGAGCGCACAAGGTCTGGCGGCGCGATTGCGGGCTTTGCGCTTACCGAGCCGGGGTCGGGGTCTGA
>JACMNW010000410.1 GCA_014378345.1 Pseudorhodobacter sp.
GCCTCCGGCCTTGCCCGTGCTAGGCCCCCGGTGTTTGGCCCCCGCCGCGATATCATGCTGCGCCAAGCCACCGGCTGGGGCCTGCGCGCGTTGGAGCAGGCATTGGCCCTGCTGGTAGAAACCGACCTTACACTGCGCTCCACCTCCCGCGCGCCGACGATGGCGCTGATGGAACGCGCGCTGATCCGCCTTGCGATGATGCGGCGCTAAAACCTTAGAATGAACAGAATGCACGCCCCCACCGACCTGCACCACGCCTGCACAGCCCTTGGCACCATCCTGTTCACTGTCACCGTATTGGACCCCGCGCGCGATCTGTGCTGGCGCGCCTATACCTCGCATCCGGTGGAATACCCTACCCAAGGCACCAAACCGCTGACCCATGACGCGTGGCATGATCAAGTTATTATACGGCGTGAAACTTTCGTCGCCAACACCCCCGCCGCGTTTAAAAAAGTGTTCTTCGACCACGCCCTGATCACCTCACTTAGCCTTGGATCAGCGGTGAATATTCCGGTGGCAGTTGCATCTGGCACAGTTCTGGCCACAGTGAACCTGTTGGCCGAGCCTCAGCATTTCACGCCCGCAAAACTCGCCGCCTATCAAACGCTGGTCGCAAATCACCATGCGGTGCTGCTCTCCGAATTCGCGCCCGCTTGACAAGCGCGCCGCCAGCCTGATCCTTCCTCCATGGCTTTCACCCTACGACAGTTGCAATTCTTCATCATCGCCGCCGCCGAGCAGTACTTGGTGTCCGGTGCCGACCGCGCACTTTCCATCTCGCAGTCGTCGATAACCCAAGCCGTTCGCGCCCTGGAAGATGACCTTGGCGTCACCCTGTTTGACTGCCAAGCACGGCGAATCACCCACAAAGGCGCCGCCTTCCTGCGCCATGCCAGCCAGATTCTCGCCGATGTTGCCACCACCCGCACCACGTTTCAAAACGATGCCGAAACTGCTACCGTAGTCACTGGTAAAAACCGCTTCACGCTTTTCGGGCTGCGCTCTGGCAACTTCTTTTTCGCAAAAATACTCCCGCCGGAGGCAAGCCTTAGCTAAACGAGCCGTCGCCGAAGATATCGGAAAAACAAATACCACCCTTCTGCGTTTTGATATTGCGAAACTGCGCCACTTCCCTACGCTGCTTGCAAGTCCGGAAAACCGGCGGCTCTGCCATGGGTGCGGGGCGCAAACTTCAGGGAGACTGCAATGAAAATTTTGAAACTGATGGGTACGTCGGCGCTTGCGGCGATTATGGGCCTGACCCCCGCTTTAGCGCAAATCACTGAAGTCGGCGCGTCCGAAGGCCAACTGAACATCGTGGCTTGGGCCGGTTATATTGAGCGCGGCGAAACCGATGCTGCCTATGATTGGGCCACCAAGTTTGAGGCGGATTCTGGCTGCAAAATTAACGTTAAAACTGCCAACACATCCGATGAAATGGTCGCCCTGATGAACGAGGGCGGCTTTGATCTGGTAACCGCCTCTGGCGACGCCTCGCTTCGCCTGATCGCGGGCAAGCGCGTACAGCCGATCAACACGGATCTTATTCCATCTTGGAGCAAGGTCGATGACCGCCTGAAAGACGCGCCCTGGCACACGGTTGACGGCGTGCATTACGGCGTGCCTTATCTGTGGGGGCCGAACGTGCTGATGTATAATACTGAAGCCTTCAAGGACGCGCCGCCCACTTCATGGAACGTGGTCTTCGAAGAAATGACCCTGCCGGACGGCAAAACCAACAAAGGCCGTGTGCAGGCTTATGACGGCCCTATTTATATCGCCGATGCCGCACTGTACCTGATGGCACACAAACCAGAACTGGGTATCACCTCGCCTTACGAATTGAATGAGGATCAATATAAAGCAGCACTTGATCTGCTGCGTGTGCAGCGCACGCTGACATCGCGGTATTGGCATGATGCCTATATCCAAATCGACGATTTCAAGAATGAAGGCATGGCGGCATCCGGGTCTTGGCCATTCCAAGTGAACCTGCTGGAGGCCGATAAAGTGCCGGTAGCCTCGGTTATCCCATCCGAAGGGGCAACCGGTTGGGCCGATACCACGATGATGCATATCGACGCGGCCAACCCGAATTGCGCCTATAAATGGATGGAACATACTATCGCGTCCAACCTGCAATCAGACCTTGCAAGCTGGTTTGGCGGCAATCCGGTTGTGCCAGCTGCTTGTATAGATGCATCGGGCCTGTCCACCGCCGAGTCTTGTAAGGTTAACGGGATGGAGGATTTTGACAAAATCCGGTTCTGGACCACCCCAACCAGCAAATGCGCCCAAGGCGACTGCGTGCCCTATTATCGTTGGGTGTCAGATTACATCGGCGTCATCGGGGGCAGGTAATTCAATTTCGTAAGGTGCGCAGTCCTTGCGCACCTTTTTCCCGTAACCCAAGCGGTGCGCGATAAATGCGTACCCTACGGATATTCTTATGACCCCCGCCGTTACCTTCCAACACGTCTCGCGCCATTTCGGGTCTGTTCGTGCCGTTGACGGCGTTGATCTGACCATTGCCGAAGGGTCATTCTTTGCCATGCTTGGGCCGTCCGGGTCTGGCAAAACCACCTGTTTGCGGCTAATTTCGGGGTTTGAAAAACCTACCGGCGGCACGATCCACATCTTCGGCGATGATGTATCGAACACCCCGCCGCATTTGCGTAACGTCAACACCGTATTCCAAGACTACGCCCTGTTTCCACATATGAACGTGCGCGACAACGTGGCTTACGGGCTGATGGTCAAAGGCGTCGGCCGTGCGGCGCGCTACGGCAAAGCCGACGAAATGCTGGCCCTCGTCAAGCTGGATACCTACGGCGACCGCAAGCCATCGCAACTGTCTGGCGGTCAGCGCCAGCGTGTGGCCTTGGCGCGCGCCTTGGTTAACGAGCCTCGCGTTTTGCTACTGGATGAACCGCTTGGCGCGCTGGATCTGAAACTGCGCGAGGCGATGCAGGACGAGCTGAAAACCCTGCAACAGCGGCTTGGCATCACCTTTGTTTTTGTGACGCACGATCAGGGAGAGGCTCTCTCGATGGCCGATAACCTCGCCGTGTTCAACGAAGGCAAGATCGCCCAGATCGGCACGCCTGAAGAGGTTTACGCCAAACCCCGCACCAGATTTGTTGCCGATTTTGTTGGCTCCAGCAACGTCCTTCCCCCCGACATCACCCGCAGCCTTGGCGGCCCCACTGCATGGTCCAGCCTGCGCCCCGAATCCTTGCACCTGACCGCCCCCGGTGGCGCATTGTTGTCCGGCCCTGTCACCAGCCTGCGCTACCTGGGCGCGGGTAACCGCATCACCATAGCCGCCCCCGGTGGTGCCGAAATTGCCGCTGTAATCCCGGCAGGCCAGCCCGTGCCGGAAACGGGCCAGACCATCGGCCTGACGTTTGTCCCTGCCGCTTTGCATGTCAGGGGCAGCGCATGATGGTTTTTCATGCAAATAGCGGGGTAATCCCCGCCCTGCGCGTCCATACAGTGCGGGGTTCACCCCTCCGCCACGGGTCAACAAAATGACCGCAATCCCCGCCGTCCTTCCCGAACGTGGCCTTGCCGACCGCTTGACCGGCCTGTTCTGGCGCCGCCCAAACGTGTTGCTGGCGCTGGCGATTGCCCCGCCGCTGATCTGGCTTGGGGTGGTTTATGTAGGCTCTCTTGCCGCCCTTCTCCTCCAAAGCTTCTACTCCATCGACGAATTCTCCGGCGTCGTGGTCCCAGAATTCACGCTTAAAACCTACGCCGAACTGTTCCGCCCGCAGAATTTCGATATCATCTGGCGTACCCTGCTGATGTCTGCCCTCGTCACCCTCGCTTCCGCCATCATCGCTTTCCCCATCGCCTATTTCGCCGCCCGCTATGCCAAGGGCCGCTGGAAAGCGGTATTTTACCTCGGCGTCATGCTGCCGCTTTGGTCCAGCTACCTCGTCAAGGTCTACGCGTGGAAGTTGATCCTCGCCAAGGAAGGCATCGTTACCTGGGTTGCCGAAAAGCTGGGCGCAGGCTTTGTGATTGACGCCATCCTCGCAATCCCTGCAATTGGTGGCAATTCGTTGTCCACATCGTATATCGGCACGTTCATCGTCTTCGTTTACGTCTGGCTGCCGTTCATGATCTTGCCGATGCAAGCGTCGTTGGAGCGTGTGCCGACGTCGATGTTGGAAGCCTCTGCCGACCTTGGTGCGACGCGCAGCCAAACATTCCGCACTGTGATCCTACCGCTTGCCCTGCCCGGGGTCATCGCCGGATCAATCTTCACCTTTTCGCTAACGATGGGCGATTACATCATCCCGCAAATCGTCGGCACTTCGGCACGGTTCATCGGCTTGGCCGTCTACCAACAGCAAGGCACCGCCGGAAATCTACCGCTCGCTGCAGCTTTTGCCGTGGTCCCAATCGTCATCATGCTGGTTTACCTCGCCCTTGCCAAACGCGCGGGGGCATTCGATGCCCTCTGACAATCGCGCGCCCCTCAGCCTGAAAATCGGCGCCGGTTTGGGATTGGCTTTCCTGCACCTGCCCATTGTCCTGATCTTCCTTTACGCCTTCACGACAGAACAGCGCAGCTATCAATTCCCGCCGCCGGGTCTTACCACCAAATGGTTTGCCGTGGCTTGGAACCGCGCCGATATCTGGCCGCCGATGATCCTATCCCTGCAAGTCGCCGCCATTTCCACGGCTTTAGCGCTAGTCCTCGGCACATTGGTTTCCGCCGCCATGGCGCGCACCAAATTTTTTGGCCGTGAACAAATATCCCTGCTGATCATCTTGCCCATCGCCCTGCCCGGCGTGATCACCGGCATGTCGCTGCGGTCTGCCTTCGCGCTGATGGATATTCCGTTTTCCACCCTGACCATAATCCTTGGCCACGCCACCTTCTGCATCGTCATCGTCTACAACAACGCCGTCGCCCGCATGCGCAGGCTGTCAGGTGGCATAATGGAGGCTTCTGCCGATCTTGGTGCCAACGCCTTCCAATCCTTCCGCTACATTCTGCTGCCCAACCTCGGCTCGGCCCTGCTAGCGGGCGGGATGCTGGCCTTTGCGCTGTCTTTCGACGAAGTAATCGTCACCACCTTCACCGCAGGTCAGCAATCCACCTTGCCGATCTGGATGCTGCAAGAACTGGTGCGGCCACGCCAACGCCCGGTCACCAATGTGGTGGCAATCGTGGTGTTCATGGCCACCATCATCCCCATTCTGTTTGCCTATTACGTTACCCGCGGCGGGTCAGACACCGCAGGCGGCGGCAAATAACGAAGGACCCAATGGACACCGCAATGTCCACATCGCTGCTGGTGGGTTCATCTTTTGAGGCAGGGCAAGAGGCCCGCGAACACTTCCGTAACACCCGCACGGGTGGGCTGCTATTCGAGGTGCCCGAAGCGCCTCCACCGCGCAAGTTGACCGCGCCGTAGCCGCTGCCCGTAAGGCGTCGGACCACTGGTCACGCACGACCCCCGCCGAACGTTCCGCCGCCCTTCTTGCGGATTGCCGACCGCATTGAGCGCGAAGCGCATGATTTCGCAAGCTTGGAGGCATTGATTGCGGCAAGCCGATCAACCTTGCCCTGAACGACAAACTGCCTGCCGTGGTCGATTGCTACCGTTTTTTCGCAGGGGCCGTGCGCAACAAAAAAATTGTGCTTTGTCGGGCGAATATCTGGCAGGCCACACCTCGATGATAAGGCGTGATGCAGTCGGCGTGATCGCAAGTATCGCGCCGTGGAATTACCCCCTGATGATGATGGCATGGAAACTGTGCCCGGCGATTGCGAGCGGCAATCCGGTCGTGTTCAAACCGTCCGAACAAACACCGCTGACGGCCCTGAAAATGTCGCATATTCTGGCGGAAGAATTGCCAAAAGGCGTGGTGTCGGTGATCACCGGGCGCGGGCAATCCGGTGGGCAGCTATCTGATCGACCATGCCGGCATTGATATGATTTCACTGACCGGCAATGTGGCGACCGGCAAGAAAATGCTGGATGCCCCCGCGAAATCCGTCAAACGCACGCATCTGGAACTCGGCGGCAAGGCCCGCCTTCGGGTTCTACAACGCAGGCCAGGATTGCACCGCCGCCTGCCGCATCTACGTCGGCAAAAAGATCTACGACCGCTTGGTCGCAGATTTAAGCGCCGCCGTATCGACAAACCAGTTTGACAATGCCGATGACACCACCAACGAAATCGGCGCCCTAATATGCCTGCGCCA
>JACMNW010000411.1 GCA_014378345.1 Pseudorhodobacter sp.
ACAATTAACAGTCTAAAGACCCAAAATCGCGCCCTGCGTGGCCAATGTCGGATGTGCATTGGGGGGCTGTCTGCCCCCACCTTAGACAAAGTGCCTTTGCCTAAGGTCCCCCCGAGGATATTTTTACCAAAATGAAAGTGCTGCGTCTTCCAGTCTTCTTGAGGCACAGGCTTGGGCAGGCTAAGGGAGGGACGTCCGATGGAGTAGGTTTTGCCATGCCTGTTTTCTTATCTACCACAGATGCCAGTTTCGAGGCTGATTTTGCCTCCCTTTTGGGGTTAAAGCGCGAAGATGCACCGGATGTCGATGCCGTGGTCGCAGAGATCATTGCCGATGTGCGCGCAGCTGGTGATGTGGCCGTGCTGGCCCTGACCCAGCGGTTTGACCGGCTGGAATTAACGCCCGCGACGATGGCATTTTCGCCTGATGAGATTGCGGCTGAATGTGCCAGGGTTTCCCCAGAAGACCGTGCCGCATTGGAATTGGCCGCCGACCGCATCCGCGCCTATCATGCGCGCCAAATGCCACAAGATGCGCAGTGGCAAGACAGTGCCGGGGCCACACTTGGCTGGCGCTGGGGGCCTGTTTCCAGTGCAGGGCTTTATGTCCCCGGCGGCCTCGCCTCCTATCCATCATCGGTTTTGATGAACGCCATTCCTGCGCGGGTGGCGGGGGTAGAGCGCCTTGTCATCTGCTGCCCGACACCAGATGGCGTGGTAAACCCGCTGGTTCTGCTGGCGGCCCGCTTGGCAGGTGTCACCGAAATATACCGCATCGGCGGCGCACAGGCGATTGCGGCGCTGGCCTACGGCACTGCCACAATCGCACCCGTTGATAAAATCACCGGCCCCGGCAACGCCTTCGTCGCCGCTGCCAAACGCCGGGTGTTTGGCCGGGTGGGCATTGACATGATCGCCGGGCCATCGGAAATCTTGGTAATCGCGGATCGGGACAATGACCCCGATTGGATTGCATTGGATCTGCTGAGCCAAGCCGAACATGACGAAAGCGCCCAAAGCATCCTGATCACCGATGATGCTGCTTTTGGCCGCGCGGTGGCGGATGCCGTGGACAAGCGCCTGCAAACGCTTACTCGCCGCGCCATCGCTGGCCGAAGCTGGGCAAACAACGGGGCCATCATCACCGTGCGTAATCTGGATGAGGCCGCTCAACTTTCCAACCGCATCGCCCCCGAACACCTGGAGCTGTGCACAGCCAACCCCGAAGCGCTTGCCGCCAAAACCATCCACGCAGGTGCCATCTTCCTTGGCGCCTATACCCCCGAAGCCATCGGCGATTACGTGGGCGGGCCGAACCATGTGCTGCCCACCGCCCGGTCTGCACGGTTTTCCAGCGGGCTTTCAGTGATGGATTTCATGAAACGCACCACAATTGCCAAGATGACGCCGGGGGCGTTGGCGGCTATTGGCCCGTCTGCCGAACGTCTGGCGCGGTCTGAAAGCCTTGAGGCACACGCGCTATCGGTGCAGGCAAGGCTTGACCGTTTGAATTGGGGTAAGTGATGGGACTTGGGCGGTCGATTGAACTTTATCTGTAGGATGGGCGGCCCGAAGGTCTGTTGACTGCCAAGGTTTTTAACTGGACCGGGCAAGTGCTAAAATCCCCCGCATCCAGTTGCGCAAAGCCTTGTTGCGGCAGGAGTCCGGGTTTACCGGTATTTATGTTTTGATTGGCGAACGTGACGGCCAAGCCCCTGCCTACATCGGCGAAGGTTAGGAAGTCGGCGCGTGCATCCGCGATCGCGACGTGAAAAAAGATTGGTGGACGACTGCGTTGATCGTCACCACCCCGGCCCACGAATTGAACAAGGCGCATGTAAAATATCTTGGATCGCGCTTGGTCGAGCAGGCTCGCGTGGTCGGCTCGATAACGCTAGACAATGGCAATACCCCGCCAAATACCGGCCAGTCCGCAGCGGGCAAGTCGAATATGGAAGAGGTTCTTGATACCCTGTTCATTGTTTTCCCGGCACTTGGTGTGGATATGTTTTCCAACAAGCGACGGCCATCCGCGATGGCTTCGGCTTCCGCAATTTCGACCAGTCCAAGGTTCGTTCTTGAGGCACGCAGAAGTGGAAGACGTGCAACTGCAGTTTTAAACGATGGGGAGCTTCGGCAGCGCAAAATAAATGGATCGGGGCAGGCAGCCAAAATTCCAGCTACAGCACCCTACATTCAAAATTAGTCGAGGCCGGCATCATTAGGTTGGCTGATCCGAATGCGACGTTTAGCGAGAACTACGCATTCTCTAGCCCATCTGCCGCCGCTGCGGTTATGCTGGGCCGGTCCGCAAATGGCCGCACTGAATGGGTCTTTGAAGGCTCCATCAAATCCTACGGCGATTGGGATGTCGAACAATTGGCGCTTGTGCCGCAGTAGTCCACCGCAATTGCTTTAAGCCTATCTACGAATACGTCACCTCACGTCTTCGTAAATCCCTTGCCAGACCGCGAGGCTTTCGGCATCACGGCTGGACCTGTCCCGAAAGCCCCGCCATGAACCGCATCTGCCACATCGAAATTGACGAACGCGGTCTTGCCGCACCAACCGCCGAGATTGAACAAGAACGCAAAGTCGCAATCTTTGATCTTTTGGAGGAAAATTCTTTTGCCATGCCTGCGCGCGAGGACCGCGCTATTCCAGTTGGCCCTTACCGGGTGGCACTTGCTATCCGGGAAGGCCGCCTTGTCTTTGATATCGCTACGGAATCCACAGAAAAAGTCGGTGCGTTCCATTTGTCGCTTGGCCCTTTCCGCCAAGTCGTCAAAGACTATTTCCAAATCTGCGAGAGCTATTTCGAGGCCGTCAAACGCTTGCCCCCCAGCCAAATCGAGGCCATCGACATGGCTCGCCGCGGCATCCACAACGAAGGGGCGCGGGTGTTGCAAGAACGTCTGGACGGCAAGGCAGAGGTCGATATCGACACCGCGCGGCGCCTGTTCACCCTGATCTGTGTTCTGCATTGGGGCTGACTATGGCGGATAATTTCCCCCAATCGGTGCTGTTTTGCTGCGATCATAACGCCGTTCGCTCGCCCATGGCCGAAGGTCTGATGAAGCAAATGTACGGCCAGCGCGCCTATGTGCAGTCTGCCGGCGTGCGCAATGACATGGAAATCGACGGCTTTTCAATCGCCGTCTGCCGCGAACTTGGCATCGAACTTGCCCGCCACCGCTCCCGGTCGTTCGAGGAAATGCAACAATGGGGCGATGATCTTAGCCAATTCGACCTGATCGTCGCCCTGTCGCCAGCCAGCCAGCGCATGGCGTTAGAGCTCACCCGCTTTCACCACCTCGAAGTGGTCTATTGGCCGATCCTGGACCCCACCGGAATAGGCGATGGCCGTGACGCCAAACTTAACGCGTATCGGCAGGCACGCGATCAGATCAAGGAACGGATGTTGGCAAGGTTCGGGATGCCCACCGCGTAGGGTGGGTGCAACCCACGCTGCTGAGCAACATTACACCCCTATGTGCAGCTTTAAAATCAGCAGCTGCCGCAGTCAGCCTTGGGCAGAAAGAGTTGCTTGCAAGTCGCAAGACTTGGAAAGGCGTCAATGCGATGCCCCGGTTACGAAAAGCCTCGCGTAAGCTGTAGGGTTTGGAAGGGTGGTTGCAACCCACACGGGAACCAACATTTGGTTTGCGCCAATGAGGGAGCGACGTGAATTGTCCCACTCAACCAAAGCTGACCGAAACTCTGATGACACGCCCAAATCTTAAAATTTTTTACGGAAATCCTACAAACCAAACACTATCAACCCATTACCAACGTTAACTCACGTGTTACCCCACCTTTGGCCCCTTATAAATCAACTCCCAAAACGCCCAGATACCCGCCCCACCAAAAAGCAGCGCCCAGCCCGGGCTGCCCAGATAAAGCTCCACACCGCCCCAGAAAAGAGGCAAAATGACCGTCGCCCAGCGCCGCCAAACGGGGGCGAAAAACGGGTGGTTCGCATCCAGAAGTTGCTTCATAAGATCCCTCTTTCCCCTATATTACCGCACATAATCATCGCCCCCGCCGCGGTTTCCCGCCCCGCATACCCGCGCGCCCGCCTGTGCTGCGCCCGCCGGATTTTACGGCGTTATCAACGGCTTCCTCCACCTCCGATTGCCGCGCCATCGGATCGTCCGCAATCG
>JACMNW010000412.1 GCA_014378345.1 Pseudorhodobacter sp.
CTGATTTTATGGTGTTTTCCAACGATTGCACCGATGGCACTGATACAATGCTGGACCGTCTGGCCGCGATGGGCGCCGTTACCCACATCCGCAATCCCGGCCCGCACACCAAAGGCCCGCAGTGGGATGCTTTGAAGGCGGCCAACAGCCATCCCCTGTTTGCCGCCGCCAATTGGGCCATGGTGCTGGACATTGATGAATTCGTGAACATCCATATCGGCGCCCACCGCATTCCCGACCTTTTGGCTGCCCTGCCTAACGCCACCGCCATCCCCCTGACATGGCGGATGTTCGGCAATGCGGGCGTCATCCCCTTCACCGATACGCCCGTTTGCCAGACCTTTACCCGTGCAGCCCCAGCCATCCTGCACTGGCCATGGCGCGCATGCCTGTTCAAAACTCTGTTCAGGGTTGATGGAAGCTATACAAAGCTTGGCGTCCACCGCCCCCGCAGCCCAAATGCCGTCCGCTTGGGCAGCCAGCGCTGGTTTGATGGATCAGGCCGCGAATTGCCCAAAGCCATTCACCAATCTGGCGTTATCTCACCTCTTGGCACTGATAATTTCCAGCTGGCACAACTGAACCATTACGCCTTGGGGTCGATGCAAAGTTACCTCGTGAAATGCGACCGAGGCCGTGCAAACCGCGATGCATCGGCCTTTGACATGGGCTATTGGGTGGACCGAAACTTCGCTGACGTTGAAGATACATCCATTCTGAGACTGGACCAGTTTGCACAACCATTGGTTGATCATCTGAAATCAGACCCAACATTGCGCGGCCTGCACCAGAACGCTGTTGCATGGCGGCACGCACGATTCGCCGCCCTGATGGCGGACGAGCCTTGGCGCGCATTGTTCGGCAGGCTGCTACTAACCCCGCCATCGCGCGCTTTATCCGCAGATCAGGCACGATTAATCTGGCAACAACCGGGCGGCAATCAGGTCTAAAAGGATAGGCACCCCGCCCTTGCGCCTTAGCGCACAAGGATTTCGCAAAACTGTCCACAGTGATCTGTGGCAAACAGCGTTTGAACACTTGCTTTGCCCGATTTGGCACGTGAAAACTAACACATTGAAGGTGTCATATTAGTTAGGCTTCGGCCAGAGTAAGGTAAAATGACAGACGCGCCAACCGATACCACAACCGCCGATTGCGCGCCCTCCGCCAATGACGTATCGCAAGCTACCGACCGCGCAAGCTGGCTGCAGACCATAGATGATATTGGCGAAGAAGCTGGATACTTTCAGACACTTGGGGCCAAACACTGGGCCTATTTCGTCGATGAAAGCCCTATCCTTCTGGTCACGTTCGAAACCGTTGATGCCATCCGCGAAAATTCCACCCAACTGCCCAGTGGCGATGCCATCGCGCGCAAACACGGCTGGTCGCATCTGTGCATCATTGCCGATGGCGATACGTGGTACCGCGATCCTGCTGTCTACCGCTTTTTTGACCGCCAGGTTGACGATGCCTTCTTTGAAGACTTCAATTCAGTGGTGTTTTATGGTGCCGGAATGGGCGGTTATGCCGCCTGCGCCTACTCGGTCACTGCCCCCGGTGCCACAGTTCTGGCGATCAGCCCCCGCGCCACACTGGACCCGGCCCGAACAGGTTGGGACAAACGCGATATGATGCACAGGCGATTGGAATTCAAATCCCGCTATGGCTTTGCCCCCGACATGACCGAAGGCGCTGGCCAGGTTTTCTTGGTCTTTGATCCGGACGTCGCCGCAGATGCCATGCACGCCACCCTGTTTGCACGCCCTTGGGTAACAGCCCTGCACACCTGGCGGCTGAAAGATCAGGTCGAACCTGAACTTTCTCAGATGGGCGTATTGCCCCTTTTGATCGAGGCCGCAGCGGCAGGCATCCTGTCGCCCAAATCCTTTGCCCGACTTTGGCGGGCCCGGCGCAAGCATGTGCCTTACCTGAAAACTCTGTTGGCGCTGGCCAAATCCACCAAACACCCCAACCGCGAATTCAAGATCTGCAATAACGTTACGCGCCGCCTGAACGCGCCCGTGTTCCGCCAACGTCTGATGGAACTAGAGGCGGAGCGCCGCAAACCCTGAAATTTGCGTCAATCGCCCTGTTGGCTTAGCAGCCAAATCTCTTGCGCGCGGGTTTGCGTGACCCGCGCCAGACAATAGGCCACCACCATTGGCTCGATTGTCCCACCGTGTGACAAATATCCCTCTGCAGCGCAGGCCGCATCACGGTAGGTAATCCACGCCCGCTGCCCATCACGTAAACTGGTTGCGGCCCCTTGTTCGGCGTCCGGCAGATCGGCATCAATCGCCTTCATCACGACCTGCGCTGCCTTATATGCGTCATTCAAATCCGCATCGGCGACTTTCCAATCTTTCTGCGCGCAAAACGTCATTTCCAACTGCACTTGCGGGTTCGTGCAATCAATGTCCTGCGCCTGAACAGCCGGCCCGGCCAAGACACTGGCAAACAAGGCAATCTGAAATCGTGTCATATGCGGCTCCTTCGGTCCGTTCCATAAAACCAGACACCACGCCAAAGAACCAGTCCCCAAAAACCACCATATCCCACTGGAATCCAAACGCCCTTTGCGCTAGGCGAAGCGGATGATCCAGCGCATCACCCTTCGCCGACCAGACGATATGCACCTGCACCTGCGCGA
>JACMNW010000413.1 GCA_014378345.1 Pseudorhodobacter sp.
CGCCATGGGCGAGGCGGAACAAGCGTTGCGTGATGGCGATCTGGGTGGCGCGCTGGACCGACAAGCCGAGGCCATGGAAGCCCTGCGCGAAGGGATGCGCGATCTGGGAGAGGCCTTGGCGCAAGACGAGCGTAACGAGGGACAAGCACAGGATGGCGAGGCTTTCGGCCAAGATGACCCAAATTCACGGCGTGATCCTTTGGGGCGGGAACCTGGCAACTCTGCCCGCATCGGGTCAGACAAAAATATGCTGCAGGGCGAAGATGTCTACCGCAAAGCCCAAAATCTGCTGGATGAAATTCGCCGCCGCTCGGGCGACCAACAACGGCCTGATCCCGAACGAGATTACCTTAAGCGCCTGCTTGATCTGTTTTGAAGACCACTTGTCAAGCGAAGCCCATCACAGGTTTCGCAACCACGCAGCTTTTTAACCAGCGTCAGTTTCCACTGCTGCCAAGACTGCGCAAAGACCCGCTGGCTGATTTCATCACGCCATCCAACCAAAGGCGCCCGTGATCGACGCTGGCCACATAGGCGCGTAAACCCGGGGCTGCACCGGGTATCTGGCCAATAATCCGCGGCGCCATAATATAAGTCATCGACAAGGCCACCGCCGCCACCATCACCAGAACAAACCCCATGCGAAAGCCACTGCGCCGCGGCCTAAGGTCAGGTAGCGCATCAATTTCAGCGCTTTCCTCTCTGGCACGGTCGGCATTGGCACGCAGCGTGGAATTGATTTCTTCGATATCGGGTAAAAGGTCACGCCGCGCCGCAGCCTTTGGTTCTGCCTCGGCAATCCGGTCAGGCTCTGCACCTTTAAGCCGTGCAATATGGCGGGCAGCGGCACTTGCCTGCGGCACGTCTTCCAACCCCAAATCAGGTTGCATTTCCACGGTGCCCGCCACTTCGGCAAGGTCTGTTTCGCGCCGAACTGATGTTTCGCGTTCAGCTTCTTCCCGCAGAACGGAAAGCACACTTTCTGCCAGTGTTTGGCGCGTGCCCGCCGGGCGGGGCGGGGCGTCTGAAGCTGCTGCACCCGATTGCGTCATACGGTCTGCGATTGCTTCACTTGTGTCAGCGGTAGGTGTCTGGACCGGGTCGCCACCGGGCGCGTCGCCAAACAGCGCGTCTTCCGCCTCGCGCGCCAATTCAGCCCCGGCAGGCAACTGAAACCACGCATGCCCGCAGTTTGAACACTGCACATCACGACCCGCATCAGGGATTGCAGCATCATCAACCTGATATTCAGCATCGCAGTTGGGGCAAATCAGCCGCATTCGTTTTGGTCCCTTGCGCAGAAATTCGCACCTTACTTGATTGGTGTAGCAATCTTAGGGGCCATCTCCAAGCCTTTGTCATTAACTTTTGCCTCGCAAGCGATTGAAACCGCCGCGCCAACGCGCGATGGTGCGCCAATCGTTGCAGGCGGGGCACAGGCGTGATTGCATTTCAAAACGTGGCCTATGGCTATGGCGGCGCAGAACTTTTGTCGGATGTGTCATTGCGACTGGCCCCCGGATCGTTTCATTTCCTGACTGGGCCGTCTGGATCAGGCAAATCGACCTTCCTGAAACTGTGCTACGCCGAACTTCTGCCCACGCAAGGCGAGGTCATGTTGTTTGACCGTGATGTGCGCAGCCTAAGCCGCGATGATGTGGCGCTAACCCGCCGCCGTTTGGGCGTGGTGCATCAGGATTGCCAGTTTCTGGATCATCTTCCCATTGCGGCAAACGTGGCGCTGCCCATGGCCGTGGCAGGCTATCCTGACCAGCCCCAGGATCTGTCTGACCTGCTGGCGTGGGTGGGTCTGGGCCAACACGCCAATGTCTTGCCACCATCGCTATCGGGGGGGGAGCGCCAACGCGCGGCGCTTGCCCGTGCCGTGATCACCGCCCCCGATGTGATTTTGGCAGACGAGCCGACTGGCAATGTGGATTGGGAAATGTCATTGCGCCTGCTGACCCTGCTGGTGGAACTGAACAAGATGGGCAAAACGATTTTGGTTGCCACGCATGACATGAACCTGATCCGGTCTGCCAAGGCCCAGGTTGCCACACGCGTCCTGCGCATTCGCGATCGGCGCATTCAGTTGGCCGGGGCAGACCTTTGAAAATCGCTCAGTTTACCGATATCCTGAAAGGCGATGCACAAGCGGATAGTGTAGTGCCTTCCACCGGGCATTCAGCGTGGCTGACGCTGTTCACGGCCGGGGCGATGACGTTTCTGGCGGTATTTGCGCTGGCCCTGTCCCTAGCATCGGGCAGGCTCGCCAACCGCTGGTCAGACGCGCTGGCCAATACCGCCACCATCCGCATTGCCGCCAGCGGTGATCAGATGGAGGCGCAAACCCTGCGCGTGCTGGATATCCTGAAAGCAACGCCCGGCGTGGCGTCTTCCCGCGCGCTGACTGATGATGAACAAAAGGCATTGCTCGCCCCGTGGTTTGGCCCCGATCTGCCGCTGGACCAACTGCCCATTCCCCGGCTGATCGAACTAACCGAAGCCGACCCCGGCTATGATGCCGAAGGTCTGCGCCAACGTCTGGTGGCCGAAGCACCGGGGGCCAGCCTTGATGACCATACCCGTTGGCGCAAACCGCTGGCTGAGGCCGCGCAAAAGCTGCGCCTGCTGGGAATTGTGTCGATCGTGCTGATCCTGGGCGCAATGGCCGCGATGATAACCCTTGCCGCCAGTGCTGCACTGGAGGCGAACGCCCAAATCATCAAAGTGCTGCGGCTTGTTGGTGCCCGTGATACCTATATTGCCCGCGCCTTTGTGCGCCGCTTTACTCTGCGCGCCCTGATAGGGGCGGCGATTGGGGCGGCTGCTGCAATGACTGGCATCGCCCTGCTTCCATCTGCAGATGCGGCAGGTGGGTTTCTAACCGGCCTTGGCTTTCAGGGCGCGGGGTGGATCCTGCCACTTTTGTTGCCACCGCTTGCCGCCCTCATCGCTTTTGCCGCCACCCGCAGGGCTGCGTTTTCCAAATTAAGGACACTCACATGAGATATGCCTTTCACTGGCTTAGATCCCTGCTGTTCACGACCCAGATGTATTTGGCGATGATTGTGCTGGCGCTTGTGTTCGCGCTGCCTGCTTTGGTCTGGCGCGGGGCATCTTTCTTTTGGATGCAGTCGTTCTGCCGCTGGACCCGCTTCACGGCAGCAATCCTGATTGGACTCCGCACCGAAGTGCGCGGCGAAGTGCCTACTGGGGCCTATATTGTCGCCTCTAAACATCAGGCGTTTTTGGATAGCATCACCCTGCTCAGCGTGCTGGATGCGGCCCGCTTTATCATGAAGAAAGAGCTTACCTGGATTCCGGTCATTGGATGGCACGCTGTGCGCATGGGGTGCATACCGGTGGATCGTGGCAAGCGCGGCAAGGCAATTTCCAAGATGATGGCAGATGTAAAGTCGGGCCAAGCCAAGCCTGGTCAGTTGATTATCTATCCGCAGGGAACCCGTGTTCCGCCGGGCGAAACCTTGCCCTACAAAATGGGCACCGCCTTGCTGTATAGCCAGCTTGGCCAAGATTGCATTCCCGTGGCCACCAATGTCGGAGTGTTTTGGCCGCGCAAGGGCTTGGCCTACAAACCGGGGCTAGCGGTCATTGAATTTCTGCCCGCCATCAAACCGGGGCTATCCAATGCGGCCTTCATGGCCGAACTTGAAAGCCGCATTGAATCCGCGTCAAATCGCCTGATGGCCGAGGCCGGATTTACACCAAAATAAGGTGGATGAAATAGCAACCAATGCGGCAACCGTTGATCATCTATTGGATCTGTTGCCCGCCGCGGGGGACCTGTCCGCGCGCAAGATGCACATCCGCATCAACCTTGTATTCGCGAAAGCCCATCTTGGCATAATAGGCCAATCCCGGCACATTATCCGCACGAATGGTGGCGTTGATGACCGTAAAACCCAGCATTGCCGCCCTATAGCGCGTGGCCGCAAACAATGCCGTCCCCGTGCCGCGCGCCGTAATATCCTGACCTTTGAAGGTGCCATTATCGGCTTAACCTTGCGGTAGAGGGTAGAAGGTACTCAGCACTTGGAAGCCCAGTCGCACCTCGCCCGCAACGGCCACCTGACAGCACGGCACATGTGCGCCGTAGATATACCAATCTTCAAACTCTGGCACAGTCATCGCTGTAGGGCGCGCCATCGTGCCCCCCGCCCGCAAGATCGCGTTCAGCAGATCGCACAATCCCGGCGCATCATCAGCCCGCGCTTTGCGGATGATAAACCCGGTCGTGCCAGCTTCAACGCCGCAATTCGTGCCAGACATACCAAAACCCATGGATTGGCCAACATCAGGCCGCGAGGCCTTTCGACCCCATATCCAGAAACTTCTGCCGCCGATCCTTGATCAGCGCCTCAGGCTTTTTGCCCGACAGTTCCTTCAGCATCGTCTCAATCGCTTTGCCCACCGCTTCAATCGTTTCGCGGCGGCCGCGCTGCGCGCCACCCATCGGTTCTTTCACGATCCGGTCGATCACGCCCAGTTTCTGCAAATCCTGTGCAGTCAGACGCAACGCTTCTGCCGCCTCACGCATTTTATCAGCGTCTTTCCACAGGATCGACGCACAGCCTTCAGGCGAGATTACCGAATACACCGAATGCTCTAACATCGCGATCCGGTTCGCCGTGGCAAAAGCCACCGCCCCACCAGACCCACCTTCGCCAATCACCACTGAGATCAACGGCACGCCAATCGCCAGACACTTGGCCGTGGACCGTGCAATTGCCTCCGCCTGCCCGCGTTCTTCCGCGCCCTTGCCGGGGTAGGCACCGGGCGTATCGACCAAGGTAATCACCGGAAGGCGAAACCGATCCGCCAAATCCATCAACCGAATGGCTTTGCGGTAGCCCTCAGGCCGCGCCATGCCAAAATTCCGCTCGATCCGGGTCTTGGTGTCGTTGCCCTTTTCATGGCCGATCACCATCACAGACTGGTCGTTAAACCGCGCAAGACCACCCATTACCGCATGATCATCGGCAAAGTTCCGGTCACCTGCCAAAGGCGTGTATTCATTAAACAGCACGTCGATATAGTCTTTGCAATGCGGGCGGTCCTGATGACGCGCCACTTGGCATTTGCGCCAAGGCGTCAGATCTTTGTACAGATCGCGCAACATGCCCTCGGCCTTCTTGTCCAAGGCCGCCGCTTCGCGTTCCACATCCATCTCTTTGTTGGCCCGCGCCAGTGCACGCAATTCTTCGGCCTTGCCCTCAATTTCCGCCAAGGGCTTTTCGAATTCCAGATAGTTCATGCAGGCGCTCCACGTCAGGATGGCTTCCTATATGGCCTTGGGCCTTCCAAGATGCAACTGAGCAAGATTTGCAATGCCAACCCACGGCACCCCTTTGCCAAGGAATTTACAGAATAGCTGATGCCCAACCTTTGTGAAAAATGTCTGCTTCGGGTGCTGGATAATTCTGGATGATACAGATGTCGCCGCCCCGATTGAAACAGTGGCGCTGCCCGCAGGTCGCAACGCCGTGCTGACCTACAAAGGTGCCTA
>JACMNW010000414.1 GCA_014378345.1 Pseudorhodobacter sp.
CAAAATGAAAGGGGCAGAAAATGTCCGCACTGAACATCAAAAAAGGCTCTACCAGCCATTCGGCTTATGATCTGCGTGATCCGAATGCAGAGGGGGTTGAGACGCATACGCTGGCGGTGCTGGTTGATAATGAAAGCGGGGTTCTAGCCCGTGTGATTGGGCTGTTTTCCGGGCGAGGGTATAACATAGACAGCTTGACGGTGGCGGAGGTGGACCATACCGGGCACCGCAGCCGGATTACGGTGGTGACGACGGGCACGCCGCGGGTGATCGAGCAGATCAAGGCGCAGTTGGCGCGCATGGTGCCGGTGCATGAAGTGCATGATCTGACGGTGGAAGGGCCAGCGGTGCAGCGAGAACTGGCGTTGTTCAAGGTAGCAGGGTCCGGCGACGCGCGGATCGAGGCGCTACGGTTGGCGGAGATTTTCCGGGCAAATGTGGTGGATTCAACGCTTGTCAGTTTTGTGTTCGAGATGACTGGCACGCCGGAAAAGATTGATGCCTTTGCCGATTTGATGCGGCCTTTAGGCTTGCGCGAAATTGCGCGGACGGGCGTTGCAGCGCTGTTAAGAGGGGCGTGATGGCAGGCGGCACGCTGTGCTGTGCCCTAAACTGTGAAGTACCCTGACTGCAGAAATTTGGGTTGTCGACAACAGTTGAACGGGCGCCTTTGGGGGAAGGCGCCCGTACTCATGTGTAGCTAAGGCGGTGGGTCAGGTACGACCCAGATATCCTTGAGCAACGCTACCCATGATCTCTTCGCGGTCCCACATGTTGGAGCCGTTTGTATCAACCTCGATGAATTCTTCTTTCGAAATGTTCGGGTGTTTGGCCATCACTTCTTCGATGGAAGCGGCATTATCACCGTTGGTATCGAGCGAGAAGATATCGTAGGGGCCGCTTGAATCTGCGCTTGCGGTGGTATCACGACGCAGCAGACCCTGCGCGTCTGCGTTCAGTTCGTTTGGATCCCACTGATTGTTGTCATTGGTATCGACCTCATCAAATTCCAGTTGGGTGATTGACGGTGCCACAACATTCACTTCTGCCATGCTGACCATGCCGTCTTTGTCTGTATCCAAGCGAAAATCATCCTGAATCTTCAGTTCGCCTTGCATGTAACGCACCAGCAACGCTTGGGCATCGCCAGTCATTTCATTTGCATCCCAAGCGTTGTTGTCGTTGGTGTCGATGCCGTCGAATTCAAGCTGGGTCAGCGAAGGTGCCTTGGCGATTACTTCTTCGAAAGACGCGCCATTGTCGCCGTTCATATCAAGGTCTTTGATATCTACTGCTGCGAAAGCAGCGGTCGACAAGGCAATAAAAGACGTCGCCGCAAAAAGAATGCGTTTCATTGTGTTTATCCTTTGATCTTAGGTTTGGCTGTATCAGTAAGGCAACTGCCCGACCGTTCTGACCACTCACGAAAAGACAACACGTAGCTGCGTTTCCAGTTCCCAAGGCCACGACAAAACCTAAGATTTATCGTATAAGCTATTGTTACTAAATGAAAGAAAAAACATTGTATCGACTAATGGCCTTGAAAACTTGCAGTGCGTTTTTCCAGAAATGCAGCCACGCCTTCGGCAAAATCTTGGGTCTGGCCACATTCGCCTTGCAGGCGCGCCTCCAGCGCCAGTTGGGTGGTCAAGTCATTGGCGTAGCTTGTGCGCAGGGCATGTTTCAGGTGGGCATAGGCCTGCGTTGGGCCAGCCGCGAGGTGGGCCGCGCGGGCTTGCCAATGTGCGGAGAAATCTGCGTCGGGGACGGCCTCATAAATCATGCCCCACTGGGCGGCTTGGGTCGCACTGATCTTATCGGCGAACAGGGCGGCGCCCATGGCGCGGGGCATGCCGATTTGGCGGGGTAGCCAGTAGGTGCCGCCTGCATCGGGGATCAGTCCAAGGCGCGTGAAAGATTGGATGAAGCTGGCAGAATGGGTGGCGATCACCACATCGGCGGCGAGCGCAAGGTTGGCCCCTGCCCCGACAGCGGCACCATTGACGGCGGCGATGGTGGGAATGGGGCAATCATAAATGGCGCTGAGAAGGGGTTCGTATTCGTCGCGCAGCAGGCGTTCGATATCTTTTGCGCCAAGGCTGGTAAATGCGGCAAGGTCTTGGCCGGAACAGAAGGCGCGGCCTGCCCCGGTGATGACGATAGCGCGGGCGGACTGTTCGGCGTGGGTGATAGCGTGAAGGAGCTCGCGGCGCAGCGTTGAGGTGAGGGCATTCATTACATCGGGGCGGTTCAGGGTCAGGACCGCGACATTGTCGGTGGTTTTGTAAATGATGGTATCATAGGTCATGGCGATGCCCCTTGCTTGTGGTTCAAGCATAGCGGGGGAATGACCGGGGCAAAGGGAAACCCGGCGTCAGTTTTCAAGAATTTCGGCAAGGCGCTTGGTTTCGCCGTCGGACAGCGGCGCATCCGGGGCGGCACTTGTGCGGCGGCGGCGCAGGTAAAGCGCGGCTGTGGCGAGGCCAGCGATCAACATGGCGGGGCCAGCGAGCCAGAGGATCAGGTTCACGCCATTAGCAGTGGGGTTCAGCAGCACATATTCGCCGTAGCGGTCCACGATAAAGGCTATGGCATCGGCATCTGTATCGCCTGCGGTCAGGCGTTCGCGCAACAGTAGACGCAGATCGCGGGCGAGGCTGGCGTCGCTGTCGTCGATGGTTTCATTGCGGCACACAAGGCAGCGCAGGCCTTCAGAAATGCTGCGCGCGCGGGCTTCGAGGGCGGGGTCGGCAAGCACCTCGTCTGGTTGCACGGCCCATGCCGGGGTGGCAGAGAGCAGGGCTATGAGCAGGGCTGCGCGCAGTTTCATTCGGCTGGCAGGCCTTTGGCGGCGCTGCGTTTGGCCCCAGCGGCGGCACGGTAGCGGCGGTCTGAAAGGCTGATCAGCCCACCAAGCGCCATCATCAGGGCACCCGCCCAGATCCAATCGGCGAAAGGTTTTACATAGGCGCGCACAGCCCAGCCGCCGCTCTTTTGTGGGTCACCTATGACCAGATACAGATCGCGGGTCAGGCTTTGGTGAATGGCGGCTTCGGTCGTAGGCATGCCTTGCACGGGGTAGAAGCGTTTTTCGGGGAATTGGGTGGTGACCAGCGCCCCGGCCCTTGTGACGCGCATCTCAGCCACGGTGGCTTGGTAATTCGGGCCTTCGACACCTTTTACATCAGTTAGTTGCACGTCGTAACCGCCAATCTGGAAGCTTTCGCCCAGTTTCAGCACGCGAATATCTTCGATTGACCACGCGTTCATGGCGGCGACCGCGAACAAGGTCACGCCAAAGCCCGCATGGGCGGTGGCCTTGCCAAGGTCAGCGCGTGGCAGGCGGCCTAAGCGGGACAGGCGGGTGCTGATATTGTCGCGGCCCGTTCGTTGCCACAGGTCGGCCAGCGCGCCCCAGACCACCCAAACACCAAGGCCAGCACCGATAGGGCCAAGGGCCGAGTGGCCGGTTTGCATGGCGAAAACAAGCGCAGTGCTGACGACGGCGAGGATCAGCCCGGTTTTTAGGGGAACCAACAGACGGGTAGCCGAAGCACGTTTCCATGGCAGTTGTGAGCCAATGGGGAGGAGGAGAGCGAGGGCCACCATGAACGGGGTGAAGGCGGCGTTGAAGAAAGGCACGCCGACGGAGAGTTTCCGGTTGAAGAACAATTCGGCCACAAGCGGCCAGATTGTGCCGATAAACACAACAAAGCAGGAGACGGCGAGCAGGAGGTTATTGGCGACCAGCGCGCTTTCGCGGCTTACGGTGGAAAACACGCCTTTCGCCTCCATCTTACTGGCGCGGAGTGTGAACAAGGTAAGCGCGCCGCCCATGAAGACGCCGAGGATCATCAGGATGAACACGCCGCGTTCGGGGTCATTGGCGAAAGCGTGCACCGAAGTGATGACGCCGGAGCGGACGATGAATGTGCCGATCAGGGAGAAGCCGAAAGCGAGGATCGCCAGCAGGATGGTCCAGGATTTCAGCGCCTCACGCTTTTCAACCACGATGGCGGAATGCAGCAGGGCTGCGGAAATGAGCCACGGCATGAAGGACGCGTTTTCGACCGGATCCCAGAACCAAAAGCCGCCCCAGCCAAGTTCATAATAGGCCCACCACGAGCCCATGGCGATGCCGATGGTCAGAAATATCCATGCGGCCAGCGTCCATGGCCGGACCCAGCGCGCCCATGCTGCATCAACCCGGCCCTCGATCAGGGCGGCGACAGCGAAGGAGAACGACATCGAAAGGCCGACATAGCCGAGATACAAAAACGGCGGATGGAAGGCGAGACCGGGGTCTTGCAACAGGGGGTTCAGGTCATTGCCATTCAGCGGCGGGGTTACTAGCCGCAGGAAGGGATTGGAAGTAAACAGCATGAAGGCAAGAAAAGCGACGCCGATCAAGCCTTGGACAGCCAGCACCCGGGCGCGCAGGGTGGGGGGCAAGTTGCCACCGAACCACGCGGCTGAGGCGCCGAACAGCGACAGGATCAAGACCCATAGCAAAAGCGAGCCTTCGTGGTTGCCCCAAACGCCCGCAACTTTGTAAAGCATGGGTTTGAGGGTGTGGGAATTGGCAGTGACCAGGGCTACCGAAAAATCTGAGGTTATAAAGCCGTAAGTCAGCGCGGCAAAGCTGAACCCGATCAGCAGGAATTGGGCGATGGCGGCGGGTTCTGCCACGGCCATCAAAGCCGCCCGATTTTGTGCGGCCCCAATCATCGGCAGGGTGGATTGCACAATCGCTATGGCAAAGGCGAGAATAAGGGCGAAATGGCCGAGTTCGATGATCATGGGGTGCCCTTTTGCAGTACGCAATTAGTGTAGGCTGAAATGGCCTTGGGTCCAATGGGGGAGTGCGCCTTGGTCGCAGGATTGTGTCAGCATTTACCGCCGCCCCGCCCGGCGCGTGGTCAGCAACAGATTGGTTTCTGACGTCATCACACCTTCGATGTTGCGAATTCGAAAGATCACCTCGTCCAGTTCCGTCAGGGTAACGGCCCCGATCTCGGCGATCAGATCCCACTTGCCATTGGTGGAATGCACGGATTGCACTTGGAGAAGGCCGGTGAGGCGCGCCATGATACGTTCGGCCCCCCGCCCCTCGATCCCGATCATCATCAGGGCGCGAATGGGGCAGCAGAGACATCGCTGCGGGTGACAACGCTGAACCCGGCGATTTCGCCGCGGTCGGTCAGGCGTTGCATCCGGGCGCGGACAGTGGCGCGGGAAAGAGAAAGCCTGGCGGCCAAATTGGACAACGAGGCGCGGCCATCGCGGCGAAGTTCTGCCAGCAAAAGGTGATCAGTATCGTCTATTTTGATCTACGCCTTTACCGTTATGCGCAATACATTACACAACCTGACAATAGTGTGGCTATGAATTGCCGCAAG
>JACMNW010000415.1 GCA_014378345.1 Pseudorhodobacter sp.
GATGCGCCGTTGTTGGTGGATGCGGGTTTTTACCTGCGTCCCGAACAACATCACTGGATCACCGCCACAGTGCCGCAGAACGATGGCCCTTGCGCCGCTGATGATTTTGAACCTGATCTGCATCTGTTTGAAGACGTGATTTGGGAACAGCTTTACGGGCGCAGCACAGGATTTGATGCGGTGAAGGTGATCCGTCATTGGGTGGGGCATTACGATTATAACACGCTGGATCAGAACGCAATTTTGGGGCCGCATCCAGCAGTGCCGAACCTGTATCTGATGAATGGTTTTTCCGGCCATGGCTTGCAGCAAAGCCCGGCCGTTGGGCGCGGCGTGGCCGAGCATATTATGACGGGGGGCTGGCAAAGCCTTGATCTATCAAACTTATCAGTAGGCAGAGTGGTACGCGGCGAGCCGTTTTTGGAACGCGCCGTAGTGTAGATTTGCCCTTTGGATTTGGGGTGTAGGGCAGGGGGGAATTATGCCCCGACGGCCGCCCGAATGGCACGGATGTTTGCGCCATACGGGGCGGGGTTGTTTGCAGAGCCGCCTTTGAACACGGCAGACCCAGCAACCAGCACATCGGCCCCGGCGGCCACAACCAAAGGTGCTGTCTCAACGGTGACACCGCCATCAATCTCGATATGAATCGGACGGCTTCCAATCATCTGACGCAGGGATTTGATCTTTTCTATTTGAGAATGGATGAAGCTTTGTCCACCAAAGCCGGGATTAACGGTCATCACACAGATCAGATCAACTATATCCAACAGCGCGGGAACCGCATCAATTCCCGTGCCGGGATTAAGCGCCAAACCCGCCTTTTTACCCGTGTTTCGAATAGCTTGCAGCGTGCGGTGAATGTGCGGACCAGCCTCGATATGTGCCGTAATGATATCGGCCCCACTTGCCGCGAATGCGGCAATATAGGGATCAACCGGGGCGATCATCAGATGCACATCCATGATGCCCCTAATATAGGGGCGAATGGCGGCGCACATGGCAGGCCCAAAGGTAATGTTGGGCACAAAATGGCCATCCATCACATCAACATGCACCCAGTCGGCCCCCTGATCTTCCACCGCGCGGCATTCAGCCCCAAAGTTTGCAAAATCAGCCGCCAGAATTGATGGGGCGATAATCAGAGGTTTTTGCATGCGATTTGGGGCTTTCGATCAACTGAAACTGTAATATCAGTGTACGGCGATGTTGCGCGGCTTGCAACAATAGCGTTCGGATTGGTTGATCGTCTATTGGTTTTTTTAACATCTTTACAGCAGCTTATCTTATGAGGCTATACTTATATCTATACAGTCTAAGAGGGCAATCAGAGTGCGTTTTTTAGTTTTTGTCGTAAAACATTGGTGGCAGTGATGTTGGTGCCGGATTTGGCACTTGCCGCCGGTCCGAAATTGACGCCGGGACAAGATTTTGTCAGCATCGGTTATTCGCTAAGCTCGGCCGGCGAAGCGGTCGTCTACGCAGGAGTGCGCGACATGGGTGGCAAGGTCGCTACGGCACGCTGTGCGGTCACAACAACGGCGTGGAAGGCTGCGTATGGCAAAGCCACGCTGGAAATGAAACGGGGCAAACTGACGATCTATGAATGATAATCGATACCAGCTCGACGCATACGGCGGGCCAGCGCTGCTATCACTATTTTACTCACGTATATTACATAATATTGATTATCAGATTTAATGATACTATTGATCGAAGGTACTCTTTCCGGGTCTCTGCGGGTTTATCAAATGCCTGTGCTGCGATCTGAGTGGATACGACTTCTTAACCCTTCCCGTCCAGAACCACATCAGATTGGGTGATTCTATTCCTGTTTGGCACATTGTTGCTGGTATTAACTATGAACTAAGTTGATTGTTTCCTGCTGCCTGAATTAAAACACGCAATCGTCAGATAGAGGCCGCGGAATTACCGTTTAGAGCCTCTGAGCCTTAAAAATACCCAGAAAATGACATTATCGCGCCGCGGATGCAACTGTAAGTTGTACTTGTAAGTAAATGGTACCCAAAAAAAACCACAAACAAATAAAGGGAAGACAACCATGGACAACCTCTTGAACAAAGCTCGCGAAGGCCGTCACGTCGCGCTTGCAGGACTGGTACAACGTAAATCTGGCAATACTTTCCGTATGATAGCAGAAGGCAACTGGGCCAATGCATCTGGCGGAAGTGCTGCACTTTTCAAATCCACCCGCGCACGGTGAAGCGCCCAGACCGGGTCTTTCACTGCCTGAGGCGGTAAAAGACCCGGTCCGATCGATGGCACTTTATTGCCACAAGTCTTAACAAAGAACCGTGTCAGAACCTTCCAGTTTTCAGGTCTGTTAAATTCTTTCTCGATTTTAACAAAGCGCACCAAAGCAAAGCTCGTCGGCAGCCCCTGCCCGCGGGCTTTTTCACATCTAATGGCAATACTGGTGCACCCAGAGAGATTCGAACCCCCGACCTCTGCCTTCGGGGGGCAGCGCTCTATCCAGCTGAGCTATGGGTGCAGCACAGCGTACGTAGCGCAAGTGCCGCGTGGTTTCAATCGCTTTCAGGCAGGAAAAAACGGTGCGTATCGCTGTATTTGTTGGTGATGATCACAGGAACGCATTGAAAAGCATACAGGATATCGGCTTAATTCCGCCTAGATGTGTTTTTAGGAAGTCCCGTGAGTATAAAGAAATGGAGTGACACCGATGTCAATTATCCCAGCCAACAGCCGTATGTCACCCCGCAAAGCCTCGTTATGGTTAAGCCTATCGTGCCTGGCTTTGGTGGCGGGATGCAAACCTGGCGAAGGCGGCTTTAACCCCAGCGCCTATCTGTCATCATTTGGTGCCCCTGCCCCCATAGATTCGTCGGTGCTATCCGCGTTTTTTGCGAATGCCTTGTCGCCAAGCGTTGTCACCCAAACGGCAGCGCTGTTTGCGAATGACCCTCGGTACGACAACCAGTCAAGATTTGGTTGGCGGAATGCTTCAGACCCGGCTCAACCGCTTAATGGCCGGGTTTACAACCCACTCAGAAGCTCTGGTGCAGCGTTTGCCCATGCCGCAGGGGTAACGGGCGTTGGCGCGACCATTGCCATTTCAGATAATCAATACTTGCCCGGCTATGATGAATTCGTGGGTTCGAACGTTTCGGAAGTAAACATTTTCGAAGGATCAAGCGGTACAATAGACAAATCCCCAACACACGGAACGCTTGTCGCTGCAGTGGCCTTGGGCGATTCAAATGATTATGTCGGCACGGCGCCAGATGCGAATTTGATTTTTGGTAGCAATGAGACTGAACAAAAATTGGCAGATGTTGGCGCTGCAGCGGCCAGTGCGGGCGCTGTCGCATGGAACAATTCTTGGGGTTATGTAAATCTTGGTCTGAACCAAGCTGATTTCAATGATCTTTTTACCGGTAGTTACAGTGGTGCGGTTTATCTAGATGCATTGGACAATTATGCATCCCAAGGCGTTGTCGTTTTCGCGGTAGACAACGATTTTACAGCAATCCATTCCGGCCTGATGGACGCCCTGCCATCCCTGCGCCCATCGTTGGAGGCCGGATGGATTGCGGCAGCCAACGGTGTTCCGACATTTTCAAACGGGGACGTCAGTGCAGTTAAATTGTTGTCATCATCCTGCCTTGAGGCGGCCCGGTGGTGCCTGATTGCGGACGGAACATGGCGCCTTCCCAATGTTTCACTTGAATTGGAACCAGGCGCAGCCCTTATCACCGGATCATCTTTCGCGGCCCCACAAATATCGGGTGCGCTGGCGCTGCTGCAAGAAGCGTTTCCAACGCTTTCACCACACGAATTGCGTGTGCGCTTGCTGGCGTCGGCCGAGGACGGCTTCTTTACCGCTGATGATACGGTGGAACTCGCGACCGGCTTTAACAAGGGGTATTCGGTTACCTACGGCTTGGGATTTCTGGATATTGAAGCGGCGTTAAAGCCCATCGGTGGAACGGTAATGTCGCTTGCCAGTGGCAATGCCGTTTCTACCAACGCCGCCGTGCTACGCAGCGGCACCGGTTTTGGCGATGCGGTTGAACTGTCATTGGCGGGAACCGATGTCTTGGTAAAGGACGCGTTAAGTGCGGGTTTTGTGATGCCAGCAACTGCGCTATCTTCAGGCGCGCGGCTGGGGTCGCAGGCGGCTGGCCTTTTGTCGCGCAGCATTTCGGGCGATTTGGCACATGACCGCGTGGCAACTGTATCGGCCCTGAGTGACCCCTTTGCAACCTTTGGTGGCAACACAGTAGACCTGTCGACGGCGGATGGCACCGTGTCTGCATCCGTCTTGATGCCACATACAGGCGCGCAAAGCGTTGGCGTGAACCTGTCAAGAGTCTTGTCAGACGGGCCCACGCGGGTTGAGCTTGGCTTGAAACTGGCGCGCGATGATGGCCGGTTGATGAGCCTTGATGGAACCAACGAGGCGATGATGGCATCTGTTTCCCTTGGATTGGCGCAAGACCTAGGTGCAAATGCGTTTATCGCCCTGTCGGGTGAAGTTGGGATGACCGATCTTGGCGGTGCAACGGCGATCAGTGGTGCCGGATCAGCCCGCTTTGACAGTGCCAGCCTGAAGGTTGGCCGCAGTGACGTGTTTGTCAAGGGCGACCGTCTGACACTGGGTGTTGCCATGCCGATGGCTGTGGCTTCCGGCCACCGGGATCTGGATCTGCCGATTTACCGCGAAACATTGGCCGCGTCGTTTGAACCTGTGGCGTTAAACCTGGCGCCCGAAAATCGTCAGATGGATTTTGAAATTGGCTATCAAGCGGCCTTGGCCGATGGGTTGGAAATGAAGCTTTCGTTGATACGTTCCGACAATTTCGGTAACCGTGCAGGCGAGGTAGACAGCGGCGGCGCGATTGCCTTTACCTTTAACTTCTAGAGGTCAAGCAAACAGATCGTGGCAAAGGTTCAGGGCTGAAATCAACGCATCCACCTCGGCCTCGGTATTGTATAGGGCAAAGGACGCGCGGCAGGTGGCCCCTACCCCAAGATGTTCCATCAAGGGCATGGCGCAATGCGTGCCTGCCCGCACAGCGATTCCGCGTTTGTCCAGCACGGTAGAAATGTCATGCGCATGGGCAGCACCGTCCAGCGTGAACGAAAAAATGGCACCTTTGGTAGAGGAATTGCCCTGCACCTGCAGCCAGTTCAGACCGGCAAGCTTGGCGCGGGCATAATCGCGGATCTGGCGTTCATGGGCGGCGATGTTTTCCATCCCCAGCCCCATCATATATTCTAACGCCACACCTAGCCCGATCTGTTGTACAATGCCCGGCGTGCCCGCCTCAAATTTCATTGGTGGGTCGTTATAGGTGACGGTATCGCGCGACACATCGCGGATCATATCGCCGCCGCCAAGGAAGGGGCGCATTTCGGCCATCCTATCAGGATGGATGAAGATCGCCCCGGAACCGCTTGGGCCGTATAGCTTATGTCCTGTTATGGCGTAGAAATCACACCCCAAAGCGGCCACATCAACCGGCATATGAACCGCGGCCTGGCTGCCATCTACCAGAACCGGCACACCCTTGGCCCGCGCGCCTGTGCAAATGGAAGCTATATCAACCACCGTTCCCAGCACGTTTGACATGTGGGTCACGGCAATCAGCTTTGTGCGCGGCGTGATGGCATCCAACACCGCCTGCGGATCAAGATCGCCGTTTGCATCGACCTCGACCCATTTCAACACAACGCCCATGCGTTCGCGCAGAAAATGCCAGGGCACGATGTTGGCGTGGTGTTCCATAATCGACAGGATTATTTCATCGCCCGCCTGCATGCGGGGGGCCGCCCAACCGTAGGATACAAGATTGATCGCCTCCGTTGTGCCAGAGGCAAAAACGATATGTTGATCCGACGGTGCGTTCAGAAACCGCGCAATGGTGGTTCGGGCGGATTCATACTTGTCTGTTGCAAGGTTAGAAAGGTAATGCAAGCCACGGTGAACATTGGCATATTCATGACTATAGGCGGTAGTTACCGCGTCTATCACCACCTGCGGCTTTTGCGCGGATGCGCCATTATCAAGGTAAACCAAAGGTTTGCCGTTCACCTGCCGCGACAAAATCGGGAATTGGCCGCGAATTTCGGTAATATCATACATCGTTCATCCCCCGACCCCAACCAGCACTGTCAGCACAACAGAAATCGCAACTGCTATCACTAAGATAGCGGCTATAATGCCAAATAGAACGCGCCATGATGACGCAAACCCATGCAATTCCACGATGAACTGGGTCAGTAACCAAAAAGACAGGCCCAAACCGAGCACGCCGATAATCTCAGCCACAGGCGGCAGAACAAAAAGAGTTACGATCTGCACCGCTTGCAGACACAGCAAAACAAACTGCAGCCAGCTGATCAATAGAAGTGCATCACCGAAGTTGCCTTTGCCGCCCTGCCAACGGCCAATTACCGTAATGGCAAATCCGGCGATCAATAAAAACCCGCCTTGAAAAAACGCTGTGCGCATCGGGCTGGTCATGGCATCGGCCATGAACTGTGAATCATTTGGTGGCAACAGATTAAAGCCTACATGGGTCAGCACTGCGGACGCAGTGGCAACCACACCAAACAGCAACCATCTTGCGGCATCCGGCAAACCCATCGCCATTAACCCGCGTGCGGCAGCGCGCGGATTTTGCACGGTAAACCGCGCAAGTGCCAAAATTGAACCAACCGAAAAATCCATGGCTCAGTTTTCCGATGCGATCAGCATATTAAGCCAAAGATACAGAAAACCAATCAGCACAAACGCCCCTGCCCCATTGGTCAACAACCCCGGGCCGGCAAATCCACTGATCATGCCCTGAATCAGCATCAGCGGTGCCACCGAAAGTAATGCCGCAAACAACGCCAGTCGCGCGCCAAGGTAGCTGCCCTTGCCGCCAAACCTGCGCGCCACCACATGGCTAAGTGCTGCCACGGCATACCACAAAGGAATAGACGCCAACAAGGCAAGCCCCGCCGCCAACATGCGCTGCGTCAACGGTGCATCCGGTTGAAGGTAGGCGCTGCGTGCCATGTTTGGCCATTGGGCAACAAAGGCCAGAACAAGAAAAGCGACCAGCAGGCTAACCGCAAAGGGCTCGGTTGCACGACGTTGCAAATGCTGCACAATCACCGCCCGAGGGTTGCGCCAGCTTTTCGCAATGTCTGAAATTACAGCCATGTTACCGGCCGTGCCGCGACAACCAGCCATCAAGACGCAACCTGATATCTTCGGCAATGGCGTCATCTTCGATCTCTGATATCGCCTCGGCCAGAAAGGCCAGCACCAGCAGCGATTGTGCGTCTTTCAAAGGCACGCCCCGGGACCGAAGGTAAAACAAAGCCGTGTCATCAATCGCGCCCGACGTCGATCCGTGGCTGCACTTCACGTCATCGGCATAGATTTCAAGTTCGGGTTTTGCCAAAAACTGACTGTCGTCATCCAGCATCAAAGATTGGCTAATCTGGTAGCCGTCGGTTTTTTGCGCCCCTTGCTTGACCAATATCTTGCCTTGAAACACACCAACCGCGCCGTTTTTCAAGACTTTCTTGAACACCTGCCGGCTTTCGCACCGCTGGCCGGTATGGGTGATGAAAACCGTATCATCGTGCAGAAATTGTCCGTCACCAACAGCGGCACCGGCCACGTGGGCGGCGGCATCATCACCGTCAAGATCAATCACGGCCTCGTTGCGTGTCAGCGCGCCGTTGGCGGTTAGGGTAAAGCTTTTGAACGCTGAACCGTTGCCAAGGCGGGCAAAGATATGCGTCGCTGCATGGCGGGCGTGATCGCGACCCTGCGCACGGATGTGATGAAACCGCGCCCCGTCCGCCACATCAACCTCGAGCACAGAGTTAAAGCGCGCCGCTGCCGGGCCGTTTTCCAGCAGAGACAGCTGCGCCCCCTGTTCTACCTTAATACAGTGATGCAGCTTCACATCGGAACCATCTGATTTATGCAGGTAAATCAAGGCCACGGGTTTCGTAACCTTGGCCGAAACCCGGATCAGAACGCCTTCGGTCGCAAAGGCTGTGTTCAGGGCTGCAAGCGGACGTGCGACAGGCAATTGGCCGCGGCATTCCAACACGCCGTAACTGTCGCGCGCCCAATGAATATCAAGCGCTGCGACACGCGAAAGTAAATCAATTTCAATGCCGGATAGGGTAAGATCGTCCGACGCGGCGGCATCAAAAATCCCATCGACGAACACCAGTTTGACCCGGTCTATCGCGTCAAACAGAGGGGTTTCATCGCCCGCATCAAACACGGCAGCAAATGGGGCAACTGCGGTGGTAAGCGGCGTAGGGTCGGTATAACGCCAATATTCATCGCGCTTGTCAGGCAGGCCCATGGCCGCAAGGCGTGACATCGCGTCCGCCCGTGCGGGGGCCGCCCAGCCTGATTTTGGCAGCGCCAATCCGGCGGTCAAGGCGGCAAGCTTGTCCAGTTTGGGTTGCGGCAGCGCCATCAGACAGCACCCGCCAACAGGTCGGCATAACCGTTCTTTTCAACCTCCATTGCCAACTCCGGCCCCCCGGTCTTGATGATACGGCCCGCAGCCATAATATGAACAACGTCGGGGCGAATGTGATCAAGCAGGCGTTGATAGTGGGTGATCACCAAAAAGGCGCGGCCCGCATCGCGCAGCGCATTCACGCCGTCTGCAACCAGTTTCATCGCGTCCACATCAAGGCCGCTATCTGTTTCATCAAGGATGCACATGCGCGGCTCTAACATGGCCATCTGCAAAATTTCATTGCGCTTTTTCTCACCGCCAGAAAAGCCAACATTGACCGGGCGCTTCATCATATCAGCGTCGATGCTAAGCCGTTTAGCCTTTTCGCGAACAACTTTCAGAAATTCACCTGCCGACATTTCTGCCTGCCCGCGCGATTTGCGTTGCGCGTTTACTGCGGTGCGCAGGAAAGTCATATTGCCCACGCCGGGAATTTCAACCGGGTATTGAAAGGCCAAGAACAGCCCGGCAGCAGCACGGTCTTCAGGTTCCATCGCCAGCAAATCGGCCCCGTCCAGCTTGGCCGTGCCGTCCGTGACCGTGTAGCCATCTTTGCCGGACAAAACGTAAGACAGTGTTGATTTGCCAGACCCATTTGGCCCCATGATGGCATGCACTTCGCCGGCACCCACGACCAGATTAACGCCGCGCAGGATTTGTTTATCTTCCGTCTCAAGTTTGACGTGCAGATTATTGATATTAAGCATATTAATCCTTGCGTGACGAAGATTTCGCCACTTGATTGATTATGGAAAATGGGAAAACAGCGCCCAAAAGGCGCCGCTGCAGGGCGAGGGATTTATGGCTTACAGGACGAAAGTTTGGCCACGCCAGATGATCGAATTTGCAGGTGTTGCAGCGACCACCTGTTCGACCCAAACCGGCGAAAAGAGATTGGCAAATTGCGTTGGGTAGACATGTACCAGATTGTGAAAACCAACAACGCCGACCATAACGCCTACTACGCTGACCGGGACATATTTCAACAACGGCATGCGCAGCAGGAAGCCGCCAAACAGCGCAATCGCGAAGGCCAAGCTGCCATTTGTAGCCATCGTCAGGTCGGAATTGTTCAAAGGTCCGGTTTCTCCCGTCGCCGCGAAGCGCAGATAGAGCGCTGTTCCTACCGCCGCGATGCCAAACCCGATCGACAAAATCGCGGCAAATACGCCAAGCGGCTGCGGCTTCTTTGCTGCTGCCTGCTTTTTCAACTTTGCGCTGTCTTTGGTGCTGGCCATTACGGTGCCGTCGACGCCTACATACAATGTCGATTTCGAACTGCCGGTGCCCGCCTCTATCCGCGACAGACGGGATAGAAACTCGGACTTCTGGGCATCTGTCGAAATTGAAATCGTTGCCATCGTTACGCACCCTACGGTTGAACCATAGACCAGACAGGACCGCCAAATCGTGGCGCAAATAAGAAAGAGTTGGGTTTATTTTACGCATTCTTAACAGACCCTAACCAACCGAGCCTTCAAGGCTGATAGCGACCAGCGCCTGTGCTTCCATCGCAAATTCCATCGGCAGGGTTTGCAGCACATCCTTGACAAAACCGTTGACCACCAATGCCACGGCTTCTTCTTCGTTCATGCCGCGCGACCGGCAGTAGAACAGCTGATCATCATCCACTTTCGATGTCGTCGCTTCGTGTTCGACGCGGGAGGAGTTATTTTTCACCTCGATATAAGGCACGGTATGTGCGCCGCACCTATCGCCGATCAGCAGGCTGTCGCATTGAGTATAGTTGCGCGAATTGGTGGCTTTTGGGTGCATCGACACCAGCCCGCGGTAGGTGTTTTGCGCGCGGCCGGCTGAAATGCCCTTGGACACGATCCGCGATTTGGTGTTTTTGCCCAAGTGGATCATCTTGGTGCCGGTATCGGCCTGCTGCATGTTGTTGGCGATGGCGATGGAGTAAAACTCGCCTTGTGACGCCTCACCGCGTAATATGCAGGATGGGTATTTCCAAGTAATCGCCGACCCGGTTTCAACCTGGGTCCACATAACCTTGGCGCGGTCGCCCCGGCAATCGGCGCGTTTGGTGACGAAATTATAGATGCCGCCTTTGCCGTTTTCATCACCCGGATACCAGTTTTGCACGGTGGAATATTTCACCTCGGCGTCTTCCAGGAAGACGATTTCCACAACGGCGGCATGCAGTTGGTTGGTATCACGCTTTGGTGCAGTGCAGCCTTCCAGGTAGCTGACATAACTGCCTTTTTCGGCAATGATCAGGGTGCGTTCAAACTGCCCGGTGTTTTCGGCATTGATGCGGAAATAAGTCGATAGTTCCATTGGGCAGCGGGTACCCTCAGGGATATAGACAAAGGATCCATCCGAGAAAACGGCGCAGTTTAGCGTGGCAAAGAAGTTGTCAGACGGCGGCACTACTGACCCGATATATTTCTGCACAAGTTCCGGATGTTCGCGGATGGCTTCCGACATGGAACAGAAAATCACACCTGCCTTGGCCAGTTCTGCCTTAAACGTTGTGCCGACCGAAACTGAATCAAACACAGCGTCCACCGCCACTTTGCGGGGTTCAGCATCACCTTCAACACCTGCCAGAAGCATTTGTTCTTTCAGCGGAATTCCAAGTTTCGCATAGGTCGCCAGCAGCTTTGGATCAACATCATCCAAGCTTTTGGGTTTTACATCCATGCTTTTGGGTTTGGCGTAATAATATTGATCCTGGTAGTCGATTTCCGGGTAGTTCAGCATCGCCCAACGTGGCTCAACCATCCTGACCCAACGCCGATATGCTGCAAGACGCCAATCCAGCATCCACTCAGGTTCTTCGTTTTTGCCCGAAATCAGCCGCACAATATCCTCGGACAAGCCCTTTGGGGCATAGTCCATTTCAATGTCGGTTTCCCAGCCGTATTTGTATTTGCCAGACATGGCATGAACGGCCTCAATGGTTTCGCGGTCGACACCGTCGCGCACTTCAAAATCCATCACTGGGGTATCCAAGGCTGTCATAATCGTATCTTTCCGTTATTTGACAAGGGCTTATACCCCTATCCTACTTTACGCGCCAAGGTTTTGGCATAGTGGGCCAGCCACGTATCGGCAAACCGCAGCACCGTTTCTTTCGTCGTCTCCGGCCCGATACAAATTCTGATCGCCTGTCCTGCCAGACCTTCGTCAAAGCCCATTGCCTGCAACACCCGGCTGGACCGCACTTTGCCGGATGAACAGGCAGACCCGGCTGATACCGCATATCCGGCCAGATCCATCGCCATCACCTGTGTTTCGCCCTTCCAACCGGGGGCAATGAGGCACAGGGTATTTGGCAGCCGGGGGCCATTACACCCAACTGAAATAGTCCCCTTTGCACCGCTCGACAATGCGGTTTCTAGAATATTTCTAAGTTGCGCCACTTCGTCCCAAACGCCATTGGCCATATCCCGCGCGGCCGCCTCTGCCGCAGCCCCAAATCCGGCGATGCCGATCAGATTTTCGGTGCCCGCCCTGCGGCCCATTTCCTGACCACCGCCGCGCATTTGGGGTGTCACGTCAAATCCACGGCGTAAGATCAAAGCGCCAATACCCTTGGGGCCGCCGAGTTTATGGGCCGATACCATGCCCATGTCTGCGCCAAGCCAGTTAAATGCCAATGGCACCTTGCCAAAAGCTTGGGTCAAGTCTGATAGCGCCAGGCCCTGCGGCAGGTCTTGCATCACGCCTGTTTCGGAATTGGCAAGTTGCAGGGTGGATTGAGACGGGTTCGGAACCGACACCCGGCCATCATGATCCGCGACCAGATCATTGACGCACCAACTTGCCACCGCATCATGTTCCACTGGCGCACAGTGCATTTGCCGCCCGGCGCAGGCCAAAGCGGCGGATTCGGTAGCGCTGGAGGTAAAGATGATATCCGCGCCCTCCGCTCCCATAGCCGCCGCCACCTGGGCACGGGCGCGTTCAATCAAAGCTTTTGCAGCACGGCCTTCGGCGTGCACCGATGATGGATTGCCGATGATATCCATCGCCTGCATCATCGCCGCCCGAGCCTCAGCCCGCAGCGGTGTGGTGGCATTCCAGTCAAGGTAGTTGCGCGCCATCCCTTATACCTCGTCCACCACACGAAACAGCGAAGGCACGGCGGGGCATGGCACCATGTCATTCTGGATCACGTCCGACAGGCGGACCTGGTGCAAGAACACATAGACGTTGGCCGACAGGCTTTCCCACAACCGATTGGTCAAGGATTGTTCCCGTGTCCCCGATACGCCGCCGGATGCGCCTGCGCCCGTGTGCA
>JACMNW010000416.1 GCA_014378345.1 Pseudorhodobacter sp.
CAGGGCACGCAGCATCGTGCTGGCCTGCGGCGCGCGCTATCGCAAGCCGGCACTGGCCAATCTGAAGCAATTCGAGGGCAGGGGGGTGTATTACTGGGCCTCTTCGGTCGAGGCGCAGCTGTGCAGGACGGAGGAAGTCATACTTGTCGGCGGCGGCAATTCGGCAGGTCAGGCAGCTGTCTTTCTGGCGGCCCATGCCCGCAAGGTGCATATCCTGATCCGCAAGGGTAGCCTCGCGTCGACCATGTCCAGTTATCTGATTGAACGCATCGCTGCGCATCCGAATATCGAGCTGCACCCATTTTCGGAAATAGTCGACCTCGATGGCGATGACGAAGGCTTGAAGCACGTGCGTGTGCGCCATGCCCGGCACGAAGCCGAAGTCAACTACCCGGTATGCCGCGTGTTCCTGTTCATCGGCGCCGATCCCAATACCGGATGGCTCGATGGCTCAGGTATTGCCGTCGACCAGCACGGGTTCATTCGCACCGGACTCGACGCTGCGCGTTGCGTGCCTGATGCCGGGGCCATCACGTATCGCGACGAGATCCAGTTACGCGCGACGTTGCAAACCAGCGTCGCCGGCGTCTTTGCGATCGGCGATGTGCGGGCGGGTTCGACCAAGCGAGTGGCGGCGGCTGTCGGTGAAGGGGCGGCAGTGGTGTCGCAGATTCATGCCTTTCTGGCAGAACAGAGCGTCCCGGTGAAGCCGTCAGTCACGGTCCCGGACACCGTGCCGGTTATAAGGGCTGACGACACGTCTGCGTCATCGCCGTTGCTGACATGACCATGAAAAATGCCCGGGCAAAGCCCGGAGCATGGTCATGTCTCACTGCCAGAAAACTGCTTTTCGACCTGGCGAGTTCAAAGCCTTATTTCAAATGGACTTTGAGCTCGTCTGCCGCTTGCCGCATGGCTGCCCGCACCGCCGGCACGTCACTAACCACATTCAACAAGCCGAAGTCATGAATCATCCCGCTGTAACGCACGCTGGTCACTGCCACGCCGGCCGCGCCCAGCTTGTGGCCGTAGGCTTCGCCTTCGTCACGCAAGACGTCAAATTCCGCCGTTTCGATCAGCGCTGGCGGCAGGCCGCGCAGTTGCTCGAGTGTCGCTTGCAACGGTGACGCATGGATTTCCTTGCGTTTGGCAGCGTCAGTGGTATAGCTGTCCCAGAACCATTTCATCAAGTTACGGGTCAGGAAGTAGCCATCGGCAAACTGCGTGTACGAAGCGGTGTCGAAGTTGGCGTCGGTGACGGGCCATAACAGTGCCTGGAATCGCAGCGCCGGTCCACCCTGCTCCTTGGCCATCAGCGGCACCAGGGCGGCCATGTTGCCACCCACGCTATTGCCGGCTACCGCCAGGCGCTTGCCATCGACGTTGATTTCATGACCGTGCTGTGCCACCCATTTGGTTGCGGCATAGGCCTGATTGATGGCCGTGCCGTATTGTGCTTCAGGCGATGGCGTGTAGTTGACGAACACCGCAACCGCGCCAGAGCCGGCGACCAGATCGCGAACCAGGCGTTCATGGGTCGGGAAGTCGCCCAGCACCCAGCCACCGCCATGGAAGAACATGAAGGCCGGCAGCGTGCCCTTGACGCCGGCCGGGCGGACAATGGTCAGGCTGATCTGCTGGCCATCAACCGAGATCGTTTTTTGCGAGACATCCGCTTTCGGCAGCGTCAGCTTGGCGCTGGCCTGCGCGCCGCCCAGCACGTTGCGCGCATCCGCCGGCGACAGTTGTTCCAGTGGCTTGCCACCGCCGGCGGCCAGCGCTTCGAGGAATTTTTGGGTATTCGGTTCGACGTTCGGCATGTTGGCGGCGAACGCATTGCCCACGGAAAGAGTCAAAGCCGTCAGGCCTGTCAGTTTTTGAATGTTGTTCATTATGTCGGTTCCTTAGTAATGTGTATGGTTTGGTCGATCAGATGATGGTCAGGGTGACGTCAATGTTGTTGCGTGTTGCATTCGAATAAGGGCACACGATATGGGCTTTGTTGACCAGCTCTTGCGCCTGACTGCTGTCCATCTCTGGCAACCGTATTTTCAGTTCTACCTCGATTGCAAAGCCCGTTGCGATCGGGCCGATGCCGACGTCCGCTTGTACCTGGGCGTCTTGCGGGAATGCGATTTTCTCTTTTGCTGCAACGAACTTCATCGCACCAAGGAAACAGGCGGAATAACCGGCGGCGAACAGTTGTTCCGGATTACTGACGTCACCGCCAGCGCCGCCGAGTTCTTTCGGCGTACCCAATGCGATGTCGAGCACGCCGTCCGAAGACACGGCGCGGCCGTCGCGGCCACCGGTTGCAGTCGCTTGTGCGCGGTACAGAACTTTGATGATGGACATATTGTTTCTCCTATAAATTATTTCAGGGTCATTCGATTGAAAGATCGATTATTTCTCTCGTCCTTTTGGAAAAGAGCACTGTTCAAACACTGCAATGACGTCACTTTATCCAGACCTGGCAAACGCAAGAAGGCGTCTTGTTATCCTATGAGTGCGACTCACTGGCACGACGATGCACATCTGGCGAGCGGCGAGGCAATACGTGGAAGTGGCGTTGGCGGCGCCATGCACCGGCGCAGAGAATCGCCCCGATCAGGGTGAGATGGAGAGCGGCATGGAATGAGGAGATTGAATCGCCGCGACTATCGCAGACACTCCTGCGTCATCATTAAGGGCACAAGGAGATGCTATGAGTGGAAAGCGGTACACAGAAGAATGTAAGAACGCTGCAGTCAAGCAGG
>JACMNW010000417.1 GCA_014378345.1 Pseudorhodobacter sp.
CGGATTCGTGCGCACGCCGCTGGTGGAAAAACAAATTCCGGAGCAGGCCAAGACCCTGGGTATCAGCGAAGCCGATGTAATCAAAAATGTGATGCTAAAAGAAACCGTGGACGGCGAATTCACCACGACGCAGGACGTTGCCGAAGTCGCGCTGCTATTTGCGAGCTTTCCTTCCAACGCGCTGACGGGGCAATCGCTGGTGGTGAGTCATGGTTGGTTTATGCAGTGATACGTACGCCACGCACGCAGAGCACGGGTCGATCAGCCGCCCAGCCCCATGCGACGCATCAGATTGGCGAACCGGGGATCCTCACGTACCGGATCAAGTTGCGGATCCACCTTGAACCAGAGAAGCTGCGCGTCGCGCTCGCGGAAGGCCGTCTCCATCCAGCGAAACGCCTGCTCGCGGTCTTTCAGCCCTACATAGAGCAACGCGATGGTGGAAGGCGAGAAATGCTGCTTCTGCCAGCGTGCTTCAAGTTCCCGGGCGATTTTGAGCGCCTCGCTTCGCTGCCCGGCGCTGGCGTAGGCGTAGCCGAGCACCGCAATAATGCCGGGATCACGCCCCGCTACTTTTACCGCGTCCAGACAGCGTGTTATCGCTTCTGCATATTTGCCCTGTCGCTCCAGTGCCTGGCCATCGACGAATAGCGACATCACGAATGCGGGGTCCAGTTCCAGCACTCTTTCATTGGCCGCCTTTGCTTCGTCGTACTGGCGGACGTAGTAGTAAGCGGAAGCGAGGTCTGCTGCGGTCACCGGTGAAAGCGGATCGAGCGCTGCAGCGCTGCGGATCATCGCCAGAGACTCGGGCAAGCGGCCCACCAACTGCAAATAGTAGCCCGTCAATATTTGCGCACCCGAGAGATTGGGATTAATGCTCAGCGCACGCTTCAATTCGCGCTCTCCCCCCACCAGGTCCCATTCAATAAGAAGCCTGCTCCCCCCCAATGCTTGATGTGCTTCGGCGAGTCCGTCATCGATCACTAACGCCTTTTCGGCGGCTGTTTTTGCCTTACCCAGTGCCTCCTCTGGTTTCAGGAATCCTAGCGCGATCGACGCTGAATAGGCCTCGGCAATCCCGGCAAAGGCGGGCGCGTAATGGGCGTCGAGCTTCAAGGCTTCTTCAAAGTATCGGATAGCTGTCTTGAAGCCCGACTCGTTGAACTTGTTCCAGTAAAAGCGGCCCTGCTAATAGAGTTGATACGCCTGCGCATTGTCGGTGTAACGACGACTCATGCGTACGCGCTCTTCGCCTGTCAATTTCAGCAGCAGTGCCTGCGTGACTTGTTCGGCGATCGAATCTTCCATCCGAAACAGATCGGTCGCGTCGGCATCAAATTTGCCCGACCACAACGACGCACCGTCCCTGACGCGCAGCAGACGCACGGACAGTCGCAAACGCTGCCCGGATTTCTGAATGGTGCCTTCTATCAAGGCCTCAACCTCCTGCTCTTTTCCGGCCTTGAGTGAATCTTGATCCGGCTTGTCGTAACGCTGGATGGCGCTGGTTGGCCTGACGATAAGCTGTTGAATATTGCTTAAGTGAGAGATCAGCGCATCGGCAAGACCGACGCCGAGATATTCATCTTCCGGTGTCTTCTTATCCAGGCGCCTGAACGGCAGAATGGCAATGGACTTCACACGCCCGGCTTCGGCGGCGGCGTTGTCGGGGGTCGGCGGCACGGAACGAAAAACGCCTTGTTGCCACGCCAGAACGGCCCCCGCCAGCATGCCAATTACAGCCAATGTGCCCAGCATCATGCGGATTTTTTTCTTGCGCAGACTGAATTTCCATCGCTCAATCAGCGCTATCTGGCTGACGGTCCAGGGCAACACGACTTTGTATACAGCAATGGCCACGCTGATATTTTTGAGTTCGGCATCACCGAGGCGGATGAAACGCTCGGCAATCTTGTTATGCACCTGATCGAAAACCTGTTGTGACACGGCGATGCCACTGGCCTCGGCAAGCGGCTCGATGCGCGCGGCAATATTGACCCCGTCGCCGTAGACATCGCCTTCCTGCACGTCAACATCGCCGAGGTGGATACCGATGCGGACGCGTATCGCACTCGGCGCGGGCACGTGAATATTGCGATCATGAAGCGCGGTTTGCAAGCCGATGGCACAACGCATCGCGTCGAGTGCGCTGGGAAATTCGACCAGAAAACCGTCGCCGGTGTTTTTGATCTCGCTGCCGCCGTTCATGACAAAAAGCGGTCTGAACAGCGCTCGTTGTTCTTTGACGAGATTAAGTCCAAGCGCTTCGTCGCGCTGCATCAGCGCGCTGTAGCCGACCATGTCGGTGAACATGATCGCCACGAGGCGGCGTTGTGATTGGTTGGGAGTCATGCGGGAATTCAGCGTCTCTGCGTAGCCCTGAATGCAGCCCAAGGCAAAATAAGGGGTCGTTCATTATGCCGGATGCGCGGATGGGGTTGCGCCGATGCCATTCGCATGGGGAGCGCCTACCCGCATTACGACATAGCTGCGACCTGCGTTTTCAGCCAGCGGCGGACGCGGACCCAGTTTGCGGTGCGGGCAACAACAGTTCGAGGCAAGAAATGACCTCGGGCACATTCTTGAATTTCTGCGGCCCCAGGTCCCGATAGGCCGCACTCTTGGCCGCGACGGCAAACGTCTCGCTCACCACGATCTGTCCTGGCGCTGCGCCGCCCTGGATGCGTGCGGCGATGTTCACGGTTTGGCCGTACACGTCCCCATCGTGCGCGATGGTCACCTCACCCA
>JACMNW010000418.1 GCA_014378345.1 Pseudorhodobacter sp.
TCGACCTGAACTTAACGATTTCAGACACTTCGTTCGCAACCCCAGCCATGAACACCCGTTCATCCTCACCGGCATAGCGCGCGGTAAAGCCCATTTCCGCATCGCCCCCCAGCAGCACCGCGCCCTGATCGCGCAACCCCGCCTCAATCGCCGCCCGCACCATGCCAACCCCGGCAATCGCCGCCACGCCAAGTGCCAGGCACAGCAGAAACACCCGAAACCCCGCCAATCCGCCGCGCAATTCGCGCCGCGCAATGCGGGCCGCCAGCATTACAGTCATACCATGCCCTCGCCCGCAATCCGCCCATCCGCCAGCCGCACCACCCGGTCACAGCGCGCGGCCAATTCCGGTGCATGGGTCACCAACACCAACGTAGCCCCATGCTGATCGCGCAGCCCGAACAGCAGATCCATGATCGCGGCCCCATTCACCCCGTCCAGATTGCCCGTCGGTTCATCCGCCAACAAAATCGCAGGCCTCGGTGCCGCTGCCCGCGCCAGCGCCACGCGCTGCTGCTCACCGCCCGACATCTGGCGCGGAAAATGTTCCATCCGGGCACCCAAGCCCACCGCCCGCAATTCCGCCTCGGCCCGCGTGAACGCGTCTTGCACACCCGCCAATTCCATCGGCAAAGCCACATTTTCCAGCGCCGTCATCGTGGGGATCAGGTGGAAAGATTGAAACACCACCCCCATATTACCCCTACGAAAACGTGCAAGTCCGTCCTCATTCAACGCTGTAAGATCAGCGCCAAGTGCCGTAACCTCACCCTTGCTGGCCCGTTCCAGCCCGCCCATCACCATCAGGAGCGACGATTTGCCAGATCCCGACGGCCCCACCAGCCCCACCGTTTCCCCCCTGCGCACATCCAAAGTGATACCGCGCAAAATATCCACCATCCCGGCATTTCCCGCCAGCGTCAGCGCCACATCCTTCAGCGCCAGTATTGTATCGCTCATTGCAAATGCCCTTTGGTTTTGCCTCGCCTTTGGATATGGCGCACGTCGCAGCATCCGCAATGCTGCAATCGCGCTGATCCTTGCCACCTCACCAAGTTTTGCGCAAAAGCTTACACTTGTGGCCTTTGGCGACAGTCTGACCCAAGGCTACGGCCTGCCTCAAGCCGATGGCTTTGTGCCGCAGCTGCAAGCTTGGCTTGACCAGAACGGTGCCGATGTCACCGTCCTCAACGCGGGCGTCTCCGGTGATACCACCGCCGGCGGCTTGGCTCGTATGGACTGGACGCTAACGCCGGATGTGGGTGCGATGATCCTCAACCTCGGCGGCAACGACCTATTGCGCGGCATTGACCCCAAATCCAGCCGCGCCAATCTGGATGCCATGTTGACCAAGGCGCAGGCGTTGAATATCCCCGTCCTGCTGGTGGCCATTCGCGCACCCGGCAACTACGGCCCTGACTTCAAGGCCCAGTTCGACGCCATGTATCCCGACCTTGCCGCCAAGTTCAAAATCCCGGTCACCGACAATTATTTCCTGCCGCTGATCGACCAATCCACGCGGCTGCTGTCCACCGACCTGATGCAACCAGATGGCCTGCACCCCAACGCCAATGGTGTAATCGTGGCTGTAAACACCCTTGGCCCGCAGGTGCTGGCCTTGCTGGCACAGGTCAAAAAATGACCTTGATTGCAGACCTTACCGCCGCCCTTGGCCCCTCAAACGTGCTGCACGGCAAAGATACCGAACGTTACACCAAAGACTGGACAGGCAAATACACGTCCAATCCCATCGCCGTCGCCCGCCCCGCCAACACCGCCGAGGTCACTGAAACCCTGCAAATTGCCGCCCGCCACAACACCCCCGTCATCCCCGTCTCTGGCCTCACAGGCATCGTCGGCGGTGCCATGACCAATGGCGGCCTGATGCTGTCGGTCGAACGTCTGAACAAAATCAGGCACATAAACCCCACCGCCCGCACCGCCACCGTTGAGGCTGGCGTAATCCTGACCTCGCTGCACGAGGCCGCAGATGCGAAAAACCTCTACTTCCCCCTGTGGTTCGGCGCGCGCGGATCGGCGATGATTGGCGGCGTGTTGTCCACCAACGCGGGCGGCTCCAACGTGCTGCGTTACGGCTCCACCCGCGCGCTGTGCTTGGGGCTTGAGGTTGTCCTTGCCGATGGCCGCATCCTTAATCTGATGACCGCGCTGCACAAAGACAACTCGGGCTATGATCTGAAAGATATCTTCATCGGCGCCGAAGGCACCCTTGGCGTCATCACCGCCGCCGTGATGAAACTGGTCCCCAAACCCCGCGCCTATGCCACGGCCATGCTGTCAGTGCGGTCATTGCCCGACGCCCTGACCCTGCTGAACACCTTGCAAGGGGCCACCGGCGGTGCAGTCGAAGCCTTTGAATTCATGCCAAAAACCTATATGCAGCGCATGGCCCAATCCCGCCCCGACATTCGCCAACCCTTCACACCCATGCCCGATGTCACAATTCTGCTGGAAATCGGGGCCACCGCCCCCCGCGATGCCACTCCCGCCCCCGATGGCAGCCTGCCCGTCATAACCCAGTTAGAGGCCTCCCTTGCAGATATGCTGGCCGAAGGCACAATTCTAAACGCCCAAATAGCCCAAAACGAAAGCCAACGCCGCGCCATGTGGCACATTCGCGAACTTGCCGCGGAAATCACCTATGCCCGCAAACCCGCGATAGATACTGACGTGTCCCTGCCGTTGGATCAAATCGACAGCTTCCTTGACCGCATCCACGCCCGCCTGCCCGCCCTTGATGCAGGCGCTGATACCCTGACCGTTGGCCACCTGGGCGATGGCAACCTGCATTTCACTGTCTTTCCCACCCGAGATGATCCCGTGCTGAATGATGCCGTAATCACAGCCGTCGAGGATGAAGTCCAAGCCTTAAACGGCAGCTTTTCCGCCGAACACGGCGTCGGCCTGTCCAAACGCGCGTCCATGGCGCGGCGCAAAGATCCGGTAGCACTGGACGTGATGCGCAGCCTGAAGATGGCACTAGACCCCGAAAACCGAATGAATCCCGGCAAGATTTTGCCTTAAAGCCAGTTTGTTCAATCGGGCGCGCCCTTAGACGTCTCTCGCCCCGGCGAGCGTCGGCGTCCCGCTTTGTCCATTGATGACCGGAACCCCGGCCTTCGCCGGAGCGATCGCAAGCTGAGTCAAATCAATTACACTGTGCCACTAAATTGTCAGACATTCCTTCACCCGA
>JACMNW010000419.1 GCA_014378345.1 Pseudorhodobacter sp.
CGCGGTGCCGGTGACGATGAACGACAGCGCCATGGGGTAAAGGTAGATGGGCCGCAGCAACCCCTCACCGCGAATTTTCTGATCCAGAAAAATCGCCAGCAACAGGCCGACAGCCGTGCAAATCACAATGTATAGCACGGAAAAAACGGCGATATTGTTGATGGCGATATGCCAATGGTCCAGCGCCCATAGCTTTCGGTAATTTTCAAACCCGATAAAGCTGAACTTCGGCAGCATCTTTGATCCGGTGAAGGACAGAGCAATACTGAACAGGATAAAGCCATAGACAAACAACAACGTCACCGCCAGCGATGGGGCCAGCACCAGTTTGGGAATCCAGTTTTGCAACAGGGTCCGCAGATCGGGCGGGGCGGTGGTTTTGGCGGTGGATGGCATGGCGGCATGACCCCTTTGCAGCCTGAAAAGGCCGACGCGGTATTTGGTGGCATCAAAGGTTGGGCGGGCCTTGATTGGCCCGCCCTAAGACTTGGTTACTGCGCAGCCGCAACCGCAGCGGCAAGTGCCGTCGCAGCATCGGCACCCGTCGCGTATTCGCCGTTCACGGCGGCTGTCACCACATCGTAAAGCGCGTTCTTCACCGCCGCTGGGGCCGCGTGGCCATGGGCGGCGGAGCCATACAACGTGCCCGCTGCACTGGCTTCAGCCAGATCCTTGATGCCCTTTTTGCCGCAATCATCAAACGCGGTATCCGGCACATCGGTGCGCGCGGGCACCGACCCTTTGACCACGTTGAACGCCGATTGGAAGACCGGGCTTTCAATCGCGGACGCCATTGCGGCCTGTGCGGCCTTTGCCCCTTCGGATGCCACAGTGAACATGGCGAACTGATCCGAGTTGAACGTTACCGACCCTTGCGTTCCCGGAAAACGGATGCAGACAAAATCGGTGCCCGGCACTTTGCCTGCCTTGATAAACTCGCCCTTGGCCCAATCGCCCATCATCTGCATCCCCGCCTCGCCATTGATCACCATGGCCGATGCCAGGTTCCAATCACGACCCGAGAAGTTATCGTCGAAATAGGTGCGCAGCTTCATCAACCGGGTAAAAGCCTCGGCCATTTTCTCGCCACCAAGGGCTGCCGGATCAAGATCCACCATCGCGGCTTTGTAGAATTCCCCACCCAGCGACAGCATCACACCGTCAAACATCGTGGCATCCTGCCAAGGCTGTCCACCATGCGCCAAAGGTGTGATGCCATTGGCTTTCATCGAGTCCAGCACGGCAACCAATTCGTCCCATGTTTCCGGCGCTTTGCCACCTGCGGCGTCCAGTGCCGACTTGCTGATCCAGACCCAGTTGGTGGAATGCACGTTCACCGGCGCCGCAATCCAGTGGCCATCGTATTTGGAAAACCGCTGCAATGCCGCCGGGATCACCGCATCCCAGCCTTCTGCCGTGGCCACGTCATCCAAGTTGGCAAGCGCGCCTTCTGCTGCCCAATCCTGAATATCAAAGCCCAGCATTTGCACGGCCGTCGGCGGGTTGCCCGCAGTTACTCGCGCGCGAACGGCGGTCATCGCCGCCTCGCCGCCACCGCCAGCAACCGGCATATCAACCCAGCCGATGCCTTTGGTTTTCAGATCATCCTTCAGCACACCCAGTGCCGCCGCCTCGCCGCCCGATGTCCACCAATGCAGCACTTCAACATCATCTGCCCGTGCCAGTGATGTGGTCAGCGCCAAAGCTGCTGCCAATGTCAGTGTCTTTCCAAAATTTCCACGCATGCGGTTATCCTCCCTTTGATGCGTTGTTCGTCTTAGCCTCTGACCACAGTGTCAGCGCGTCTTCACCCAAGGTGCGCGTGTGCGGCCAACCCGCATCGCCACGGTCTTCACCTCAAGAAATTCATCGAGGCCGTAGGGGCCAATTTCGCGGCCAGAACCGCTTTGTTTCATGCCGCCAAAGGTCATTTCCGGAAAGCCGTCCATCCAGGTATTGGTCCAGATGGTGCCCGCCTGAACCCGGCGCGCGAAATCAAGGCAGGTATGGATATTCTCGCTCCATACCCCCGCGCTCAGGCCAAAGGTGCTGTCATTGGCCAGCGCAATCGCCTCATCCGCTGTGCGGAAAGTCAGCACGGCAAGAACCGGGCCAAACACTTCTTCGCGCGCAATCGGCATGTCTGGGGTAACATTAGAAATCACCGTGGGTTGGTAGTATTTTCCCGGCAAGCCGGGTACTTGCAGATCAGAACCGCCCAGATGCACGGTTGCCCCTGCCGCCACGGCATCCTGCACATAGCCGTCAATCTTGGCGAGGTGCGCGTCGGATATAATTGCGCCGACTTGGGTCGCTTCATTCAACGGATCGCCAAAGGCCACCTGCTCGGACAGTTCAACCACACGGGTAATAAAAGCCTCGGCAATATCTTCGTGCACAATGATCCGGCTGCCCGAATTGCAACATTCACCTGCGTTGAAATAAATCCCAAACGTCACCGCATCGGCGGCACTTTCCAGATCGGCATCGGGAAAAATCACCTGTGGGTTCTTGCCGCCCAGTTCCAGCGCTACCTTCTTCAACGTCCCCGCCGCAGATGCCGCAATCGCTTTGCCCACGCCGGTAGACCCGGTGAAGGTAATCATATCCACGTCGGCGTGGCTGACCATCCGCGCGCCAACCGGATCGCCGTAGCCAAGCACGATATTCACCACCCCCGCAGGCAGCCCCGCCTGCCCCAGCAAATCGCCCAGCATCGCGGTGGTTGATGGCGTCAGTTCCGATGGCTTCACCACGCAGGTGCATCCCGCCGCCAGCGCAAAAGGCAGCTTTTGTGACAGAATCCAGAACGGGAAGTTCCACGGCGTGATGATGCTAACCACGCCAATCGGTTCTTTCAAAACCACGCCCAGCATATCAGGGCCAAGCGTGTTATGGCTATCGCCATGCAAAGTGCGGGCGAGCGATGCGGCATACCGCCAAAGATCCGCCGCCCCCGAAAC
>JACMNW010000420.1 GCA_014378345.1 Pseudorhodobacter sp.
CAAATGGTGTTGCAGCGCCTCGGTGAATACCTTCACGCCAGCTTTGGCGATGTTATAGGCCGGATCGCCGGGCGGCGTGGTGATGCCTTGTTTGGAGCCCGTGTTGATGATCAGACCCGGTTTGCCCGATGCGATCATGGCGGGGGCGAAGATTTGGCTGCCAGCGATGATACCGCCCATGTTGACGGCAAGGATACGGTCCCAGTTTCCCGCGTCATCGAACAGGGTGCTGCCGGGCTGGATGCCTGCGTTGTTCATCAGGACGCTGACCGGGCCAAGGGTTTGGGTGACGATGCTGGCAAGGTTTTGCAGATCGGCCCGGTTTGCGACATCACAGGCGAAGGCCAGCACATCCATGCCCTGCCCTTGCAATGTGGCTGCCGCCTGATCAAGTTTTTCACCGGCCACATCCACCATGCAAACCCGCAGACCCAGTTCTGCAAACCTGCGCACCGCAGCAAGCCCAAGGCCAGACGCGCCCCCGGTGACGACGGCGACAGCATCTTTGGTTATTGCGGGGTGCATAGGAGTCTCTTTCTGTGGTGGAGGGCAAGTCAGGCGGTTGCGCCTTCGAAAATCTCAAACCCGGTGTCGATGATGGTTGGCGTGTCTGGGCGCACGGGGGTGTTTAAAAACACCTCTACCGCGCGTTGGCCGATGACGAACCGGTTGGAGCGGATGGTCGACAGCGGCTGCGGCAGTTCGCGGCCGATATCCAGTCCGTTAAAACCAAACAGCGCCAGATCCTCCGGCACCCGGATGCCAGCGCCAAGACAGTGGAACAGACCGCCAACCGCCATATCGTCGCTTGAATAAGCCACCACATCAACGCCGGGCGTCTGGCTGCAAAGGACTGCGGTCTGCGCCTTGCCCTTGCCGACCGAGGTTTGGCCATCGGACACCGCTTTGGCATCAAGGCGAAAGCCACCTTGGGCAAGCCCGCTGCACAGCCCCTCGTATCGCATAAGCGCGCGCACATCGGCGGTGCCGCCGTAGCCGACATAGCCAAACCGCCGGTAGCCGCGCGCGATCAGATGCCGGGCGGTTGCCACACCTGCCGCCACATGCGACATGCCGACGGCAGCATCTATCGGCGGGTGGTCTATTTCCATAAATTCGACGATGCGGATGCCGCTTTGATCCAGCATGCGGCGGGTAACATCGGTATGGGTGGACCCCGCGATCAACACCGCAGCCGGTTGCCACGCCAGCAGATTGCGCACAACGTCTTCTTCCTTGTCCAGATCATAGTCGGTAACGCTGATCACCGATTGGCGGTTGGTGCCGACTAACCCTGCGTTAATGCCCTGCAAAATTTCTGGGAACACGATGTTGGACAGTGACGGAATGACCACACCGACAATGCGCGAATCCAGTGATGCAAGCGACCCCGCGATGCGGTTTGGCACATAACCCAAAGCGCGCACCGCCCCCATCACTTTTTCGCGGGTGGCATCGGCAATCAGCCCGTGATTGCGCATGGTGCGCGATACGGTGGAATCGCTGACTTGGGCAAGGCGCGCCACGTCACTGACGGTAACCTTGCTTTTCCTGTCAGACAGCCGTTGCCGTTGCTTTGCCATCGTCCACCCTCGTTAGCCCTTGATGTAACTACGCCAGGGATGCGCCTCCCGAAAGCCCAGAACGTCGCGGATTTTCTGGTTGGAAAGCGGCGCTTCATTCGGGCCCATCGGGCGGGTTATGCGCGAATTGGGCGCGTATTTGGCCAGAAAATCAGGCGTCGGCATGTTGGCGGTGATGGTGTCATTCACCGCGTTAAACACCTGATAGCCAAGCCCGTCTTTTTGCAGGCACAGATCGACAATCTGGCCCAGATCGCGGGCGTCGATATAGCTCCATGCGTTGCGTTTGCGCATGGGGGGATTGGCCAGATATTCGGGGAAGTTGCTGTATTCATGCGGCTCGATCACGTTACCGATGCGCAGGGCGTAAATGTCGGCCCCGTAGCGCATGGCAAAGGCGCGGGCGGTTTTTTCGTTGACCACCTTGGACAGACCGTAGCTGTCCATCGGGTCGCTGTCATAGTCTTCGGTCAGTGGGAAGCTATGATAATCCTGGTCGCCCTCGGCAAAACACACGCCATAGGTGGTTTCAGATGACGCAACGATAACTTTGCGGACGCCAAGTTTCATCGCGGCCTCGATCACGTTGTAGGTGCTGGCGACGTTGGCGGTGAAGGTTTTATTGTCCGGCTCGATTCCGACGCGGGGGATGGCTGCGAAATGCACTACGGCATCGGGCGCGCGTGGCGGTGCGCCATCGGCGTAATGATCAAGGTTGAAATGCGTGGTTAGCGCGTTGAAGGTTTGCCCGCTGTCGGTAAGATCCGTGATCAGCGTGGTCACCCCCGGCAAATCCAGCGGTTTCAGATCAAGGTTCAGGATATCATAGCCGCGCGCCTGCAGATAGGGCACGGCGTGACGCCCTGCCTTGCCCGTGCCGCCGGTAAAGATGATGCGCTTGGTCATAGTCGTCTCCGTTTGGTCATTAAACAGTCGGTTTATTCATTAAACAGTTTCGGGCGAACCCGGTAAATCCAGCCCGGCAAGGTTTGCGATCATGCGGGCGACCGATGCGTCATCATCGCGGCCCATGCCAGCGGCGGCGGTCATCACGAACATCTGCAACGCCATGGAGGCGACCGGGGTCGGAAACTTTAACCCGCGCCCGATATCGGTGACGATGCCAAGGTCTTTGGTAAAGATATCCACCGCAGACCGGGGCGCATAATCGCCGTCAAGAATATGCGGCACGCGGTTTTCAAACATCCAGGAATTCCCGGCGGAGGCGGTAATAACTTCGTACACGCGGGCGATATCAAGTCCCATGGCGCGGGCAAAGGTAATCGCCTCACACGCCGCTGCGATATGCACGCCTGCCAGCAGTTGGTTGACGATCTTGAACGCGGCCCCGGTTCCAGCGACATCGCCCAGTTCGTAAACCTTGGCCGCGATGGACGATAGCACAGGCCGCGCCTTATCAAACGCAGCGGGCGCACCGGAGGCCATGATGGTCATTTCACCAGCGGCCGCACGCAGGGCACCGCCACTGATGGGAGCATCAATATATAACAGGCCCAGCGCCTGTGCGCGGGCCTCAAAATCCCGCGCGGCATCGGGGGCCATGGTTGCGCAGGACAGCAGGACCGCGCCCGGTGCCAGCCCAGCTGCGGCGCCGCCTGACCCGAACAAAACCGCCTCTGTCTGGGCCGCATTGACCACCACGGAAATGACTACATCGGCATGTTTTGCAGCGGCCAGCGGGGTATCTTCGGCGCGGCCACACAAGTTTGCAAACGCGGCGCGCGCCTGTGCC
>JACMNW010000421.1 GCA_014378345.1 Pseudorhodobacter sp.
ATGAAGTTGTAGCAGATCGTCGTGATACCGGCGCGCGCACAGGCGCGAATGGTGTCCTTGTACCAGCCGATATACTTGGCGCGGTCCGGCCCTGCGATCTTGATGTGGTTGTGGACAGGAATGCTTTCGACAACTTTCCACTTCAGGTCAGCCGCCTCGATCTGTGCCTTCTGAAGGGCAATGGCGTCATCGTTCCACGGCCTGCCATCATAGATGTGGTGCAGCGCCGAGACGACTTCGGTGGCGCCGGTCTGTTTGACGTTGTCCAACGAAACCGGATCATCCGGGCCATACCAGCGCAAGGTTTCCCGCATTGGCTGCATGTCAACACCCCTCCCTCAAACGCGAATCATGTGAGTCTTGTTGGACCACGCCGACGGAATTTTGGCAACAACCGGAATTGCGATGATGATATGATGCATCTGCAAGTAGTCTATTGACTGATCCTGAATCTTGGTCCAACAAAAAGAAGGTTTCTGGGAGGAAGCCATTTTCATGTCCGACAACGCGATCCTGTTGACCGCAATGGCTGTGACTGCCGCACAGGAACCTGCAAAGGTTTCGGCGGTGGATCGTCTGGTCGAGCAGATCCGCGATCTGTTGCGCGACCGCGCTCTGGTCATTGGCGATGCGCTGCCGACCGAACGCGAGCTTGGCGAGTTGTTCCAGGCGTCGCGCAACACGGTGCGCGAAGCGTTGCAGATTCTGAAAGCCTACGGCATCGTCGAGGTCCGGCCCAAGATCGGCGCGGTGCTGAGCGACCGTCACGAAGACGCGGTGCGAAAGCTGTTCGCCTTTCAAAACGACATCTCACCCGCCTCTTTTCTGGACGTTCAGGGCTATCGCAAGATCGTCGAAGTCGGCATTGGCGACCATATCATCCTTCACGCATCGGCGGGCGACCTTGCCAATCTGGACTTGGTCAATTCAAGGATATTGCAGGTTGAAGGCGTCGATGATGCGGCGCATTGCGACTTTGCGTTTCATGAGGCGCTGGTGATGCTGGCGGGCAACCGCACCTTGCTGACCAATTACCGTCTGCTGCAGCCGGTCATCACCCATATCATGCGGGTGGGCAAGGCCAAGCGCCCGGTGCAGATCGACACCCACCAGACGCATAGTGAAATCATTGCGGCGCTCAAGGCCCGTGACCGGGTAGCCTATGCCTATCTGATCAGCCGGCATCTGGAATACGGGCAGCAATTTGTCGGCTCCGAAAACATCCGGTCGGCCCGCAACGGCTGATCCAGACCCATGCCGGACCAAAGCTCTCAGGGTCCCGCAGCGCCATACCGAGAGCACTTTGTTGAACCATGAGGAGGAACCAGACCATGATTACCAGACGCAGCATGTTGCTGTCGACTGCGGCCCTGTCCGCTGTGGCCGTCCTGCCAACCGCCGCATTGGCCGAAGGGCGCGCCATTGCCGGGATCGTATTCCAGCAAGACCAGTACATGAAGACGGTCCAGATGGGGATGGCGGCGGCTGCCAAGGCATCGGGCGTCGAACTGCTGGATGCGAACAGCGACAACAAGCTGGAAAAGGAAACCCAGCTGATCGACACCTATATCGCCCGCGGTGTGCAGGCGATTGCGCTTACCCCGCTCAGCGCCGATGGCTCGATCCCCGCGATCCAGAAAGCCGTTGATGCCGGCATCGTCGTCATCTGCTGGGGCAGCACGATCAACAGCGACATCGCTTCGGCCAACATCACCAGCAGCAACCTTGACCTGGGCCACAACACCGGCAAAGAGGCGCATGCCTTTATCGAAAAGACCTTCCCCGGCAAGAAGGTC
>JACMNW010000422.1 GCA_014378345.1 Pseudorhodobacter sp.
ATGCGAGGTGTGCGGCCCACCTGTCACTGGATCTATCATGGTTTCGCAGTTGCCGTGATCTGCGGTGACGATCATGGCGCCACCTGCTTTTTTCAGGACAGATAAGACCCTACCAAGGCCCAAATCCACTGCCTCACAGGCGGCAATAGCCGCCGCAAGATCACCGGTATGGCCGACCATATCGGGGTTGGCATAGTTGACGACGATCAGATCATAGCCGTGTTCGATGGCGCCAACAAAGTGATCGGTCACTTCAAGGGCCGACATTTCGGGTTGCAAATCATATGTGGCGACCTTCGGTGACTGCGCCATGTAGCGGTCTTCGCCAGCCTCGGGCAATTCGCGCCCGCCGTTCAAAAAGAACGTGACGTGCGGGTATTTTTCAGTTTCGGCCAATCGGAACTGGGTTTTGCCGTGATCTGCGACCCATTCGCCAATGGTGTTTACCAGCACAGGTTTTGGGTAAGCGGCGGTCATAAAGGCATTATGGGCGGTGGAATAATCGACCATGCCCAGAACGGCGACAAATTGTGGGCGGCGGGTGGTTTTGAAGGCGGTAAAGCCAGGGTCAGCGAGGGCGGACAAAATTTCACGCGCGCGGTCGGCGCGAAAATTCATGCAAAACAGGCCATCGCCGTCTTTAATGCCTTCATAGGTGCCAATTACAGTTGCGGCGATAAATTCATCTGTCTCACCGCGTGTGGTTGCAGCGGTGATGGCATCTGCGGCGGTTGCCTCGCGCTTGCCCTTGCCTTCGGCCATGGCGAGATATGCCAATTCGACCCTATCCCAGCGATTATCACGGTCCATCGCAAAATAGCGCCCGATCACTGATGCCACCCGCGCGCCGTTTGGCATGCCCTCGGCTAGCCATGCGAAGTATTTTACGGCCGATGTTGGGGCCACATCGCGGCCATCGGTGATGGCGTGCAAAGCCACCGGCACGCCTGCTGCAGTGACGGCTTGCATGGCGGCGATGACGTGGCTGATATGGCCGTGCACGCCACCGTCAGAGATCACGCCCATCAAATGCGCGGTGCCACCTGTGGCTTTTAGCGTGTCTATAAAGGCCAAAAGCGCCGGGTTCTTTGCAAAACTGCCAGTTTCAATCGCCAGATCAATCGCGCCCAAATCCATTGCCACCACGCGGCCCGCGCCGATGTTGGTGTGGCCCACTTCGGAATTACCCATTTGCCCGGTTGGCAGCCCGACATCAGGGCCATGGGTGATCAGCTGTGCACTTGGGCATGTGGCCATGATGCCATCAAAGTTCGGGGTATTGGCCAAAGCGGGGGCGTTGGCGAAGGTATCTGCCCGCAGGCCCCACCCATCAAGAATACACAGGACAACGGGTTTTGGGATGGTCATGCTATGGTCCCTTGAGTGCTATAGCGTCGTTTTACGCTGCGGGGACGGCTGGGGCAATGCTTGCCGTCACGCCCGGTGATAGGGGCCGCCACCAAGAATCGTTGCCGCCCGGTACAGCTGTTCGGCCAACATGACGCGCACCAGCATATGCGGCCAAACCATGCGACCAAAAGACAGGCTGGCATCGGCTTTTGCACGCAAGGCGGGGGCGATGCCATCTGCACCGCCGATGACGAACGCCAAGTCCTGCCGCCCGTCACCGTGCCATTTGGCAAGCTGGGCTGCAAATTCCGGGCTGGACATCACGGCACCACGTTCATCCATCGTGACCATCAGGGCAATGCTAGGCACGGCGCGGGCCAAAAGATCAGCCTCGGCTGCCATGCCGCCACCTTTGCGATCTTCAACCTCGTGTTCGGTCAGCGGCCCCAGGCCCAAGGGCCGGGCGGTGCGGTTGAATCGGGTCACATAGTCGTCAAAAATCCTGCGTTCAGGATCAATCGCCCGCATCCGGCCAACGGCACAGATGTGCAGTTTCATTCTTCTTCGCGCACGCCCATGTGGCCGCCGGGCAGCCACATCTTTTCCAGCTGATAAAAATCGCGCACTTCGGGGCGGAAGACGTGAACGATGACATCGCCCGCATCAATCAGAACCCAATCGCCAGTATCCTTGCCTTCGATTTTGCAAAGACGGCCATCATCCGTTTTCAGCCGGTCAACCAGCTTTTCGGAAATGGAGGCCACTTGCCGGGTGGACCGGCCCGAACAAATGACCATGTAATCGGCCATTTCAGACCGGCCGCGCAGATCGATCTGCACCACCTCTTCGGCCTTGTCCTCGTCAAGCGACGCAAGGATGTGCGCAAGCAACTGCTCGCTAGTCAGCACGTCGGCACCGCCGGCAGCAGCAATGGCTGCGGCGGTTACACGGGCAGGGCGTGGGCCGACCGGAAGCCCGGTCGCAGGATCAGAATGAGACAGGACATTGTCCTCCGGTAAAACGCGCCGATGAGGCCCGGCACTTGGTTATGGTGGCAGTGGTATCACCCGGCAAGCGAAACCTCAATGACGCGCCGGGTGGCGCCTTGGCACTGGTCAGTTGCGGTTCGATTGCGCGGCGATGACGGGCAGGTGGCAAGCCTTGGTCTGCAACCAAAGGCGGGCTTCGGTATGGGGATGTTTCAGGAAGAAGGCTGGCAACAGCGCAAGACCAGCCCGTTGCCGGGGCAAAAGCAAGCTGTGCTGATGTTGCTGTTGGCGGCGTTTTTCTGGGGATCTGGCAATGTAGCCAACAAAACCG
>JACMNW010000423.1 GCA_014378345.1 Pseudorhodobacter sp.
GGTGATATCGACCTGGCCGCCGCCAAAGCCCACGGCGTAGATGCCGTCTTTGAGCGAGGCGACGATGCCTGCGGGGTCATCTTTGCCGCCGAGCATATAGGTATTGGTCATGCGCGGCATCGGGATATGGGCGAAACTTTCGCGGCGGCCATTGCCGGTGGGGGTGACACCCATCAGGCGGGCGTTCTGGCGATCTTGCATGTAGCCGACAAGAATGCCGTCTTCGATGAGGGTGTTTTTTGCGGACGGCGTGCCTTCGTCGTCAAAGCTGATCGAGCCGCGACGATCTGGCATCGTGCCATCATCCAGCACGGTAACGCCCGGCGCGGCAATGCGTTGGCCCATCAGGCCTGCGAAGGCAGATGTTTTCTTGCGGTTGAAATCGCCTTCAAGGCCGTGACCTATGGCTTCGTGCAAAAGGATACCGGGCCAGCCGGGGCCGAGGACCACGTCCATGGTTCCAGCGGGGGCGGGGACGGCGTCGAGGTTGACCAAAGCGATGCGCAGGGCTTCGCGGGCGACGGATTGCCAGTGCTGTGGTTCCATCAGGCGGGCAAGGCCGTAGCGGCCACCGCCGCCGGTGCCACCGGACTCACGGCGGCCGTTCGCCTCGACGATCACCGAGATTGATATACGGGCCATCGGGCGGATGTCGGTCAGGCGCAGACCTTCGGGGCGCAGAATCTCCACCTCTTGCAAGCCTGCGGCGACGGAAGCCGAGACCTGCACGACGCGGGGATCAAGCGCGCGGGTGTAGGCGTCGATCTCGCGCAGGGTGTCGATTTTTACGGCGAAGGTGGCGTCGGCCATCGGGTTTGCGTCGGTGTAGAGGTGCAGGTTGGTGCCTTTGGGTGGCGGGGCCATGGTGCCGCCGCCCGCACCTACGGCGATGCGCGCGGTTTCAGACGCACGGCGCAGGGCATGTTCGGAGATGTCGGTGGAATGGGCGTAGCCTGAAACCTCGCCGCGCACGGCGCGCAGGCCAAAGCCCTGACCCGCATCGTAGCTGGCATTCTTGATGCGGCCATCGTCGAGGGAAATGCCTTCGGATCGGCGACGTTCCAGAAACAGTTCGCCATCATCAGCACCTGCGGTGGCACCCCGCAGAATTGCCAGCGCTGTGGCTTCATCAAGGTCTGTCTCGAACGGGCGGAACGGAGCGTCTGAGGTGGGGCCGGGCATGGTTGTATCCTTGAGTTGGGGCTGATGGCGTCTCTTTGCCGCAACGGTTTTGCTTGTCGTCAGCCCTTTAATATGGTTTCACCGGGGCCGATAACAACGGGATTCTGCCTGATTATCAGGTAAGATCATCAGGCAGCTAAATTGCGGCCACTTGAGCAGGAATATAACATGCGGCTTTCGACCCTTTTGAACGGTTTTGCAACGGCGTCTGCGGGGGCTTTGCTTGCGACAACAGCCATGGCCCAGCAATCGCTGGAAATTGTGGGCCATCCGGTTGCGCAAGGGATGGGGTTTCAGCCTGCGGTGACGGAAGTGGCGCGGGAAGTGCACGATCTGGACCATATGCTGTTAATCATTATCACAGTGATTTCGGTGTTTGTGACAGGGCTTTTGGCTTGGGTGATGTGGCGCTACAGCGCCAAACGGAACCCAAATCCAGCCAGCTTTACCCATAACTCACCTTTGGAAGTGGCATGGACGATTGTTCCGATTGTTATCTTGGTATTTATCGGGGCGTTTTCGCTGCCTGTACTTTACAAGCAGATGGAGCCACCCGCGGCTGATCTGGTGGTCAAGGTTGTTGGGAACCAATGGTATTGGAATTATGAATACCCCGACGTGAAAATGGCGGATGATGAAACAACGACTCTGGCCTTCGACAGTTTCTTGATAGGCAGTGATCTTGTTCTGAACGCGGATGTTGAGGCGCAACTGGTAGCCGCAGGGTATAGTAAAAACGAGTTTTTGTTGGCAACTGATACCGCGATGGTGGTTCCTGTAAACAAAAATGTTGTGGTTCAACTGACTGGGGCGGACGTGATTCACGGGTGGATGATGCCAGCACTTGGCGTGCAGTCTTCTGCTGTGCCCGGGCGGCTGAACCAAGTTTGGTTTAATGCTGAAAAAGAGGGTATCTATTTTGGCCAGTGTTCGGCTCTTTGCGGAAAAAATCATGCCTACATGCCGATCACGGTGAAAGTGGTCAGCCAAGCCGCGTATGACGCATGGGTTTTGAAAGCACAGGGTGGCGACGTGGTGTTTAGCGCGCTACCTGCGCCGATGGATGTTGCTGCGGCGGATTAAGGTGTTTTCCCAAGTTAGAGGGGGCGATACGACAGGGATCGTTCTCCGGCTATTGTGCGGGTTACTTACCAAAGGACTGGACTGAACTATGACGGATATTCGGATCAGTGACCTGCCGGTTGAGGCTGGTTTTGGTGATTATGTGCAGCTGTTAAAGCCGCGCGTGATGTCTTTGGTGGTTTTTACGGCGCTGGTGGGTTTGCTGGTGGCCCCTGTGCCTGTGCATCCATTTGTAGCGATAGTCTCCATTCTGTTCATAGCACTGGGGGCGGGGGCCTCGGGCGCGCTGAACATGTGGTGGGATGCAGATATAGATGGGTTGATGCAGCGCACGCGCAATCGCCCCGTGCCATCAGGCCGGGTGCAACCGGGTGAAGCGTTGGGCGTTGGCATGGCGCTGTCTGGCATATCGATTGTGATGCTGGCGCTGACCGCGAATTTTGTGGCGGCGGGGTTGCTGGCGTTCACGATTTTCTTTTACGCAGTTGTCTATTCGATGTGGCTCAAGCGGCTGACGCCGCAGAATATTGTTATTGGTGGCGCTGCTGGGGCGTTTCCGCCGATGATCGGTTGGGCTGTGGCAACGGGCGGCGTGTCGGTTGAATCTGCGTTGATGTTTGCCATTGTCTTCATGTGGACGCCGCCGCATTTCTGGGCTTTGGCGCTGTTTATGAAAACCGATTATTCGGACGCGCAGGTGCCAATGTTGACGGTGACGCATGGCCGTAAATCAACGCGCACGCACATACTGGTCTACACGATTTTGCTGGCCCCGGTGGGGATTGCGGCGGCGTTCACTTCGATTGGCGGGCCGTTCACTTTGGCAGCAGCCATTCTGTTGAATGGTTGGTTTTTGATTGGGGCATGGCGGATATGGCAGCGCGACGAGGTGCAGGCAGAAGCAGATAAGTATGCTGTTGAAAAGGCCGTGTTCCGGTTTTCGCTGTATTATCTGTTTTTGCATTTCGCGGCGTTTCTGGTGGAAGCCGCCTTGCGCCCCTATGGATATGGAGGCTGGTAATGTCTTTCCAACCGGAACATGAAATTCACAAACGTCGCTTTGGCCGAAACCTTGGGATTGGGCTGCTGCTTGCGCTGTTTGTGGGCATTGTCTTTGGTCTGACGGTGGTCAAGGTGCTGGCGATTGGCGAAAAGCGCGGATTTGACGGCGTGGTGCGGCAAGAAGTGACGCCGCAGGTGAAGCAGCCATGAGCGAAGCACCGGGCACCCGTAAAACGGCCGCGTTGCTGGTGGGCGTGGCGGTGACGATGGCGTCGCTATCTTTCGCAGCAGTGCCATTTTACAAGTGGTTTTGTCAGGTCACA
>JACMNW010000424.1 GCA_014378345.1 Pseudorhodobacter sp.
CGATCATTTCGCGCACGGCGCGGCGGGTGGCAGTGTAGGGGGCGATCGGCGCACAGATGGCAATGCCGCCGTTCTTGGTGATTTCAGACGCAACGTAGCCAATGCGTTTGATGTTGATATCGCGGTGTTCCTTTGAAAAACCCAGTTCTGACGACAGGTTTTTACGCACCAGATCACCGTCAAGCAAGGTAACAGGCCGCCCGCCCATTTCCATCAGCTTGACCATCAGAGCATTGGCAATGGTCGATTTGCCAGACCCGGAAAGCCCGGTGAAAAACACGGTGAAGCCCTGCTTATCCCGCGCGGGCGAGGTTTTGCGCAACTGCTTGACGACCTCGGGGAAGGAAAACCATTCCGGAATGTGGATGCCTTCGCGCAGGCGGCGGCGCAGTTCGGTGCCGGAAATATCCAGCACGGTGGATCCTTCGGGCACCTCGTTCGCAGGATAATACTGCGCCTTTTCCTGCACATAGACCATGTGTTTGAAATCGACCATGATGACGCCAATTTCAGCTTCATGTTCCTTGAAAAGAACTTGTGCGTCATAGGGGCCGTAGAAATCCTGACCTGCCGAGTTTTTGCCGGGGCCTGCGTGATCGCGGCCCACGATGAAGTGGGTGCAGCCGTGGTTGCGGCGGATGATGCCGTGCCACACCGCTTCGCGCGGGCCCGCCATGCGCATGGCAAGGTTGAGAAGGCTCATCGCGGTGGTGGATTGTGGGTATTTGTCCAACACCGCCTCGTAGCAGCGCACGCGGGTGAAGTGATCAACATCTCCGGGTTTGGTCATGCCAACAACCGGGTGGATCAGCAGGTTCGCCTCTGCCTCACGTGCGGCGCGGAACGTCAGTTCCTGATGCGCGCGGTGCAAGGGATTGCGGGTTTGGAACGCCACGATTTTGCGCCAGCCTACTTTACGGAAATAGGCGCGCAGTTCATTCGGAGTGTCGCGGCGGGCTTTGAAATCGTAATGCACAGGTTGCTGGATGCCGGTGATAGGTCCGCCAAGGTAAACAGCGCCGGCCTGATTGTGCAGATAGTTCACCGCAGGATGCGCCAGATCATCGGCACCGTAGACCATTTCAGCCTCGCGCACTTTGTTCGGCAACCATTTGTCGGTGACCGACAAGATGGCAAGGATCACGCCTTCCGCGTCACGCAGCGCAATGTCCTGGCCGGTTTCAATCTTGTCGGCGAATGCCTGGTTGACGTCGAGGTTGATGGGCATCGGCCACAGGCTGCCATCGGTCAGGCGCATGTTTTCAACAACGCCGTTGGTATCGGCCTGCGACAAAAACCCTTTAAGCGGGAAAAAGCCGCCGTTCATCAGCAGTTCCAGATCACACACCTGACGTTGGGTCAGATCCCAGGACGGCAAATTGCCCGCCTCGACTTTCAATTTCATCGCGGAATCGTGGGATACATAAAGCTCAGGGATCGGGGTAAGATTGGACAGGGTCATCGGTTACTCACTTTGTAAAAAAATCGTATCGCGGCGGATTTATACCATCGCGGGGGCTGTAGCGCGGCAATGCGGCGAAATTCAAGCGAATGCGGTAACGCTGCCCCAAAAAGAGGCAAATTTCTTTGGTATGTTGCAATCAGCGGGCGGAAATTCGCCCACCATTGCGATAGGTAGATCAGTGTTCTGTGCCCGCGAGGAATTTTTCAGCGTCCAAGGCTGCCATGCAGCCCATGCCCGCCGATGTCACCGCCTGTCGGTAGATGTGATCTGTCAGATCGCCCGCAGCGAACACGCCCGGAATGGCGGTTCGGGTGGAACCTGCCTCAACCTGCACATAGCCGCCATTGTGTAGCGGCAGCTGGTCTTTGACCAGTTCTGACGCGGGCGCATGGCCGATGGCCACAAAGAAACCGTGGCAGGGTACGTCTTTCATCTCGCCCGTTTTCAGGTTGTGGGTGCGCACGCCGGTCACCGATGATGGCGCGTCGGTGCCCAGAACCTCGGTCACCTCACTATCCCATTGCATCACGATCTTGGGGTGCTTGAACAAACGGTCCTGCATGATCTTTTCTGCACGCAAGGTATCGCGTCGGTGGATCAGGGTGACTTTGGTGGCGAAGTTGGTGAGGAAAAGCGCTTCTCCCTCTGCCGTATTGCCGCCGCCGATGACGACCACTTCTTTGCCCCGGTAAAAGAAGCCGTCACAGGTGGCGCAGGCCGATACGCCAAAGCCCTTGAACTTTTCCTCGGACGGCAGGCCCAACCATTTGGCCTGCGCCCCTGTGGCCAAGATCACCGCATCGGCGGTGAAGGTGATGCCGCTATCTGCTTGGGCCACGAAGGGCCGCTTTGACAGATCGAGGCTGCTGATGTGGTCAGAGATCACTTCCGCCCCCATCGCCGTGGCATGGGCTTCCATCCGCACCATCAAGTCTGGCCCCATGACATGCGTATCACCGGGCCAATTCTCGACCTCAGTGGTGATGGTCAGCTGGCCGCCGGGTTGGATGCCCTGCACGAGGATGGGGTTTATCATCGCGCGTGCGGCATAGACGGCAGCAGTGTAGCCCGCCGGACCGGAGCCGATGATCAAAACTTTCGTATGCCGTGTATCCGCCATCTTAGCCCCCAGAATCTATAGGATGGTGATATATGGTGGGAACGGGGCCGCGGAAAGCCCCGGCACCTGCATTGCGCAAAGCTGGCGTGTTTGTGAAGTGTTCGGTTAATTTATTGCGCAGTTGTGAAACATTATTGCGCGGAGCGCGGCAAGCCCCTACATTCCGCCCCGAAATGGGAGAATGAAATGTCTGCATCGAAACTTGATCCCATTGATCGCCAGATCCTTGCCGAATTGCAGGCCGACGGGCGGATGACCAATGTGGAGCTGGCAAAGCGGGTGGGCATTTCAGCGCCGCCCTGCCTGCGCCGGGTGCGCACGTTGGAAGAGGCAGGTTATATCAACGGCTATCACGCCGATATCAATGCGCGGGAAATGGGCTTTGAGGTGCAGGTGTTCGCCATGGTGCGGCTGCGCAGCCAAGCCGAGGTTGATCTTTCGGCGTTTGAGAAACGCTGCCGCGAATGGCCCTTGGTGCGTGAATGCCATATGTTGAACGGCGAGATTGATTTTATCTTGAAGTGCATGGCACCGGATTTGTCGACATTTCAGAATTTCCTGACCGAGGGGCTGACGTCCGCCGACAATGTGGCATCGGTGAAAACCAGTCTGGTGATCCGTTGTGCCAAAGATCAACCCGGCTTGCCGTTTGATGTGCTGGAAGCGCGGCTGAATAAGACGGCGTAAGCGCCCGGGATGTGGTAAAAGGAAAAGGCGGCCCCTACAGATGTGCCAGAGAACACATCAAGGCCGCCTCACCAGAGCAACAACCCGAGTATCAGCCCTGAGAGACCGAACCGGTGCGATAAGAGGCGTGCATTCATTTCTGAACGTCTACGCCAGTGACCACCAACTAACCATATTTACACCATCATTAGTAAACAAGGCGTAAATGCGGCATTGTTCCTGTCAGCCATGAAAACGAGCATATTGTCGCAGGATTGCGCCGTTTTTGGTGGATATCTGCTTATGAAAACCGCAATCATAGCAAGACTTTGCCGGATTTGGGTTCGGGTTGATGCTGCAATGATGCGAATCGTGCTGCATTGCAGAATCAACCGGTTGCCCTGTGATTGCCGTTTTCACTGGGCAGCAATCGCTTTTGGCCGTGGGGCCAGATGCATTTGAATATGTTTGAAGGCAGCAGGTCGTGTTTTTGTGCTGCGCGTCCAAGGCAGGATCAAATCTGCAGTTTTGCTTGCCACGGTCGCGGCTGCCAGCCAACGGCGTTTGGTCATTGTGTCAATCCTTTGTGCGTGTCCCTATTTTCGCAACAATGACAGAGCATTGCGGCCAGTGTTTGTTTGCAAATTTGGAAACAATCAGGGGTACGCAGCCTTGATTTGCCAAAATGTGACAGAGCGGCCGCGCCACATATTCCAATATTCGTTGGATAATTCACAACAAATGCGATGATTGTTTCTTTGAATGCGGCGCTCAGGTGGCGATCAACGCCAAAATCTTGCCGGGATTAAAGCCGTATTACGGAAATCAGGCGTCCATAATCCGCCTCGCCTGCATGGGTGGTGCGACGGTAGGAATAGAACCGGTCAGGATCGCTATAGGTGCAATGGCGTGTCCATTCGGCATGGCCTACCCCCGCTGCTCGCAGATGGTGCAGCCCGAAGCCGGGCAGATCGAACAAGTACCGGTCTGCGGCCCCTTTGATGAAAAAACGCGCGTTTTGTGGGTCATCCGTGATGAAACTATCAATAAATTCAGGTCCAACCTCATATGCAGATTGGCTGATCGTAGGGCCAATCACTGCGCGAATGCTTGCACGGGTGGCCCCCAGTGCCTCCATTGCCACAACAGTCGCCTCCAGCACGCCGTCCTTGGCACCACGCCACCCGGCATGGGCGGCGCCGATCACGCCTGCTTTGGCGTCTGCAAACAACACGGGCTGGCAATCGGCTGTCAACACGCCCAGCACAATGCCGGGGGTAGCTGTGACCATGGCATCAGCCAGTGGTCGGTCTGTAAAAAGCGCGTTCACAGTCACCACATCGGCAGAGTGAATCTGTTGGACGGTCAAAAGATGATCCGGTTCCACCCCCATGGCCCCCGCCACACGTGCGCGGTTAATGGCCACCACTTCGGACAGATCACTTGACCCCGGCCCACAGTTTAGCCCGTGAAAAATACCCGATGACGCCCCACCCTTGCGGGTAAAGAAGCCGTGCCGTAGCGGGGCCAAAGCATCAGAGGTAAGTATTTCAAGCATTCACGCAAATCCGGGTGGGGGCGGGCACTGTGCTGGGCAAATGGCCATCACTTTGAACAGCGTTCCCATTTCTGCAGCGTGGGTCAAGCGCCGAGTTGCGGTCAGGTGGTTTTCTAACGCCTGCCCGCTTAATCTGGTGGCAAGGCGGGCGGCCCGGGGATGAATTCCAAGGCGGGTAAGAAAGGCACCCTGATCTGTCAGCGGGCTGCAGATATCGAAGCCAGCGGCCACGGCAAGCGCCTCAAAATCCACATGGGCGGTCAGGTCTGCCATGCCGGGGTTAGCAAACGGGTTTTCGGGCGCGTGATTGCGCAGCGCCTGCAAGGTATCCCCCTTTGACCGCCAGCCGCCATAGTCGATGATAATTGCCACCCCGCCATGTTGGCGGATCAGCCCGGCCAAATGGGCGGCAATCGGGGCGGCACTTGGGCAAAGTTCAACGACTGTGCCGATGGCGTCTGAGGTAAACCGCGGATCGGGGCAGGGCATCGGGTCCGCCAGGCCAAGCGATAGTGTGCCATCGGTCAGGCCAACCATGCGCTGCCGCCAGCCATCAGGCCCGCGTTGAAACTGATCAATCGGCAGGGCGTCGAAAAATTCATTCGCCAGCAGGAATAGCGGCTGATCGGGCAGGTCTGCAGCACTATCCATCCACGTGGGCGCATATGCTGCAAGGGTCTTTGCCTGAACACCGCGCAGGGTTTCGGATGCCTCAATCAAGACCACATTAACCGCAGCATGAAAGCCCGGCACACCCTTTGTGGCGCGCAAGACATCTGCCATTAACGTACCACGGCCGGGGCCAAGTTCGGCAAGCGTAAAGCGCGCGGGCGATCCTTGATCCAGCCAAGTCTGGGCAATTGATAGGCCCAGCAATTCACCAAACATCTGGCTGATCTCTGGCGCGGTGATAAAATCACCGCCAGCGCCAAACGGATCGCGGGTGGAATAATAGCCGTGCTTGGGGTGCAAAAGACATTCGGCCATGTAGTCTGCCAGCGTGATCGGCCCGGTGGCACGGATGCGCCGGATCAAAAGATCCTCAAGCGGGGTCATGCGCGCCGGGCGCGGGCGATGAACCACAGACCGATGACAACCATTGGCACCGACAAAAGCTGACCCATGGTCAGACCGTAGCCGCCTGCCTGCCATGCCAAGCCCAGCGGATTTCCGTCGGTGACAAACTGCGCATCAGGCTGGCGCACGAATTCAACAATAAACCGCGCCACGCCGTAGCCTGCAATAAAAGCCCCCGTCGTGCGCCCCGAATAGGCCAGCCAACCGCGCCGGTACACCAGCCAGAACAGAAGCGCGCCTAGCATCACCCCTTCAAGTACCGCCTCATACAGCTGTGACGGATGGCGCGCG
>JACMNW010000041.1 GCA_014378345.1 Pseudorhodobacter sp.
ACGTTTGATCGGTACCGATCCGCGATAGACGGGATTCTGATCGAAAGTGTCTTTGCTTCGGGCGGTGACGACACCACCATTTCAGCGCTGCATGACGATTTCGCATCTACCGGCATACCGGTGTTGACCATTGATTTCGCGGATGCAGCGCAAAACGCACCCACCGCCGAGACGAGAGCCACTATCGCAAAGCGTGCTTTGGCCGAAGATTTTACGCCCTATATCGCCGACGATGCAGCTTTCAATCGCCTTTACCCGCCGACAACGGTGGCACGGGCTGTTTCCGTATCGCCATAAAACCCAATTGCAACGCCGAACTGGCCCTGCTTTGGGCAGGGGCACCAGTTAAAAGCGTTTGATAAGCAGATGACCCTTTCAAGGTGGCGGCGATGTTGCCCCAAATCAGCCAGTCCCATTCCGTCATCTCGCCCTTTGCCGCGGCTATCAAAAAGGCTGCGGAATTTATCTGATTGCTCTGATCGGCGGCCCAAGCGGCTCCGATAAGGGGTTGGTGTTGCAGCACATCCCGCCGCAGATAGGCCGAAAAAGAATATAATGACGCCGGGCCTTGGTAGCGCAAAAATTGTAACATCACCGCTGATATCGTATCTGCAGGCAAAGCTTCGGGCGCAGTTTTAGAAATCGCTGTTCGCAGTCCGGCCAGATATCCGGTTCGTTCAGCAATATCGATCAACACAGGCCAAGCCTCGGGGGGGATGTCACCATTATGGTCAAGCCATGCCTGCTGAAATGCAAGCGCACTGCCCTGCTGGCCGGTGTCAAGAAAGACGACAATCAGCTGGTAGGCCTTTGTTGGTGCAGCCTGAAGCCCCGATAGCGCAAGAGACATGGCTTCATCCAATGCACCCCAATTCAGAAAAGCCGGAATGGCTGTTTGAAGCATGTGTTGATCCTGGCGCGACGCAGCGAACCATCGCATGGCGTGTTGGTGCGCCTCTGTCAGCCGCCCGCCTTCCAGCAAATGATTTATGAAAAGTTGCTTCGCGTCGTCCGCGTCCGGACCATCACCATCCGCCCGGTCAAGATAAAGCGCTTCAAGCAGCACGAATTGGCGAGACTGTCGCAGCAGATCAGCAAGTCGCCGCGCATCGTGTGATGTAAGATCTACCCCAGACACCGAAAGCAACAGTGCTCGCTCTTGCGCAGGCTGTCGATCGGCGCGGTAAGCCAGCCCCAGTTGCTGGCGCAATGTGACAGTCGGTGTGATTGCGTAAGCAGCTGCCAGATGGTCCATCTCGCTTTTCGGATTGCCGGAAAGCCGGGCGGCGTTTGCAAGCATCAGTTCGATTTCAGGCGTATCTTGCCCTTGCGACTGAAGCCGTGTCAGGACGGTTTTCGCCACGTCGAATTCGCCCGCTTCTATTGCCAAGGCAGCATATGTCAGCGCCAGATTGGGCTGGATGTCGATGTCATCGGCTGCATCAAGACGTTGCAGCGCAACCGAAGGTTCCATCATCGCAATCTCGCCTTCAATCCGGACACTTGGCTTGGGATGTAGCAAAGCCAAGGCCAGACCTGCAAAGGTGCAGATCGCCAACGCAAATGGCAGGGGCTGATCAAACCGCATCGCCTTAGCCCGGGCATTGTTGATGCAAAGAGACGGTCTCGACCTTGCCGTGACGGGTCGGGACAGTAACCGCGACATATCCCGATGCATCGGCAACAAGTTTGATGTGACCAAGCACAAGACCGGCTGATTGGCGCGCGCCTGCGACGATATTGACAAGGTAGCCCGCGCCGGGGTCGCCATAGAAACTAATTTCACCCTTACCCCAACCCGTCACTTCAAGCACGGACAAGCACGGTGTTCGCGTCGCAGAAAGAATCTCAAGGTTGCTGTCCAAAAGTCCAATCCGCCCAGCCAAAACTTTCATGCCAGAAGGCGAAGCATCCGGGGTTAGTGCCACCACGGGTTCTACGGTACCGGGATCAAGCGCAATATACAGCGAACGATTGATCCTACGAGCCCCCAAAACCCCGGCACTTTCGGCAAGATCAACAGATAGTGCCTGCGCATCATCAAACCGAAGAGTCTGCAGGCCACCCCTGCCAGTGACACGCCATTTTAGCGCCCCCTCCGGGTTAAACTCTACGGAAGAAAAACCCTCTACGATCTCAACATAGCGTGCGGCAAAAATCGGGATTGTACCGGTTGAAACGGCAAGGTGTTTAAGTCTTTCGATGATGCTACGTGTGGCGAATTGGTTGGCAGTGCCTGCGGAATAAGCAAGCTGGAACGGCTTAAGCCGCATGGGTTGGTTGGTCTGCAAGACCATCAGGCCAAGACCCTGAAGCGCGTATACGTCTTTCAATGGATAGCCAAGATTGCCAAGATCGCCGGGAAGCGCATGATACACTTGAATTTGTTGCCCATCCGACAAAAAGAAAGACGATAGCGCAGACATCGACAGACTTGCGCCAACCTTGGTAATACCCCCGCCAAATGCAGCAGCGCCTGCTTGCCTCACCGCAGCCTGAGCATCTTGTGCTGGTCTGCCGTCGCCCGACCACAAAAAAAGCGGGCGCACATGCTTGTTTGGTACCAGTGTTCGCACAGTTTCAATCGCATCAGCAGTTTCTGCACCTGTCACGAAAGGATCCTGGCCGTACTGGCGCAGACCGTCAGAAAGCTGCGGTTCATCAGGCGCGTAGGGATCGGCGAAAGCTTGTCTCAGATTGCGGCCAAGAACGGCGAGCAGGCGGTTGGGCTGATCCAAAGATACCGTGTCTTTAACGAAGGGCGTCGCTGCTGTTTGCGGTGGCTTGGATATAGCGGCCCAATGCCGGACTAAGCTGCGCCCCGATGTCGCAACAGCGGTCTGCGGCAGGGTAAGAATGCTTACCGCCATGCGCCGTCCTATCTGTGCGCTTTTGCCCCCGATCGTTTCATCAAGATCACCCGTCACCACCGAAACTGTCACCGGAAGATCGGGAAACGGCATGATAAGCGTCGCCGCCAGGTTTTCTGCACCAAGTCGCGGCTCTTCGTCAAAAGTACGCGCCGGGGCGGGGGCTAGCCAGCCTTCGGGGCCGACTGTTTCGAAATAGATACGTCTTCCATTCAGGGTCGTTACATCGGCGATAGGGGTTTGCTTATCGCGCGCCAGCGCTGCGCCAAGGATGGCGAATGGATCCATAATCCAGAAATACCCCTCGGCCCTGCTGTCGGCGTCCAGTGTGGCGCTTTGATGGACATACGCGTTGGGATGGTGTTGCACGATCAGATCAATGCTGTCCCCGGCCTGTTTGCCCGCCGGAATCACGCTTAAAGCCGCGTCAGTGGCCGTCAGTGCGCGCAGCGATGCATAGCGCCCCGGCCGAAACACAAAATCACTTTCAAACCCGCGAAGCGGTAAGCCCGTGTGCGACACATCGGTCAGGTCACCAAGCAGGATCGATCTTGCAGTCCAGCCAAGGCCCAGCCTGTGCAAGTAATCCGCCTCAGCGTCACGCGGTTTATGGTCAGCAAACAGGCCTGTCTCGCCCAACACGATGAAACTGATGGCATCCGGGCAATCCGACCGCGCGGCAACAGCCCAAGCGGCGAAACGCTCGGAATCTGGTAGGGGTGCGTCAAACCAAGATACCGCCCCGGCAATCGATGGATCGACAGGCTGAGGCAAGTCGTCGCGCGAAACATCAAGATAGCGCACACGATACCCCAAATGGTTTAGGGGAAGTTCAATAAAACGATGCAAGCGCGTATCAGCGGGCGAATTTTCGCGCCCCCCATCGTACAGCCCAAGGATGGTCCTCGCCGTGGTTTGGGCTTTTTCCGCCTCGCATGCAGTCGCAGGACCAATTTGCGACACAAGAAAACAGAACAAAATCAAAAGCATTCGGGACATACTTTAAATTTCCATTGCACGGGCATCCGCACAGCCGTGAAAACGGACAAAACAAATTTCATAGTCGGATGTCACCACGATTGGCCGCTTAGTCAAAGCCCCCTAAACCATCCGGATAGGTCTAGGCCTTTTGGTGTAATGTCGGCAAAGGCTTGCAGATGCTATCTATTATTTTGCGGGGTGATATTGGCTTTTTAATGTTAAAATTGACTTAATTTTTTAATGTATCATCGTTGATTGTCAGAACGGCATTGGTCCAAGTCAAACTGGCGCAGATCATGGTGACTTTGTATCAGTGTGTATATTTTGGGAGAATTGCGTTGCGAGTTTGGTTCAAACACGGTCTGGTCCGCGTTATAGCCTTCTTGATCGTCGGAATTACCGTTATCGTCTCGACCCAGCTTCTTCGGGGACAGAACCCTGAAGAGGTATCCAATAATTTAAGGCTTTTGATAAACAAGACTTTTTTCGTCGGCACCCCTGCGCCGCAAAGTGTTGAAACGCGCTTATCCGATGCCAGAACGCTTGACGCTAATCCACAAGTTTCAAATGATGCTGAAAGGGTCGTCGTCGTAGCCCCCAAGACACTGACCTTCGCCGCAGATCAAAGTACTGCACCAATAATCGCAGTCCCGGCCTACTGCGCGGACCGCGACGTTGCTGCAGGGTCCATCGTGTTGGGAGACAAAATCCAACTGCGCTTTTTCGCGGCGGTCCGGCTGCCCAGCGCTGAAGCAGATTTTTCTTCAACGGCGCAAGCAAATTCCGTAGCTTATGAGCGACTGGACCTGTCTGGCATCTACGACATCAGCGAGGATGGATCCGCAGCACTGCCTTTGATTGGGCGGATAGACCTTGCCGGGCAACCTCTGGCCTGCGCGGAGGCACTGGTTGCCCGCGAGATTGTGGCCCTGGACACTTCGGTTAACAGTGTAAGCGCGTCGTTTGCTGCGCGCCTTCCGGTTACTATCAGCGGTGCGGTTCGTGCCCCCGGTGCCTATACCCATTCGCCGGGTATGACCGTAAACCGGTTGCTCAATCTGGCTGGGGCCAGCTTTGAAGACGGGCCCATCACGCCGCAAGACTTTGAAAGCCTGATCGGGCAGCGCAATGAATTGCGTCACCGTCAAATTCTTGCAGCCGCGGAACTTGGCCGCTTGACTGCAAACATGTCTGGCAAAGACACGATTGTGATACCTGATGGCCTAGGCATCAACGTACCCATAACGCTTCCCTCGGCTTTGCTCGACGCTGAAACGACAGCGCTCAGGCAAGATATGTCTGTCGGCCGGACCATTGACGCGCGAAGTGCCGTCTCAATTGCGGGACTTGAGCAGAGATTTGAAGACACCCGCAGCCAGCTTTTTACCGTCAAATCGCAGATAGCAAGTTTGCAGGCGCGGTATGACGAGATGACGTCTTTCAAAAGTCGAGGGCTTATTCAGGCATCTCAATTGGATGTGGCTCAGTCAAACTTGATGGAGCTGAACCGAATAGGGATGCAACTTGAAACAGATCAAAGCAGCTTGCAGGCCCAGATAGCCCTTGCAAAAGAAGATGCACAGTTGGCAATCCAAGTCAGACTGCAAGGTTTCTCGCAACGGGCAGCGGCCCTGTCTGGCGAGATCAGTTTGCTCGATGTACAACTTTCGGCCGTCAGGTCTCGTTTGGCCGGGCATGGCATTGGCGAAGACAGCGCTGATTTTGCTTTGCCACTTGTCGCGACCGTCTTGCGCACTGGCACCAATGGCGCCTTACGGCTGACGGCTACTTTGGATACACTGATCTTTCCCGGTGATATGGTGACAATTTCAATGTCTGCCAACTTGGTTGAAAAGCAACTCACAGCTGATAATAACGAGGCAAGCGATACCGGCGCGGTGGCGTCCGGCAACCTTCAACCATGAGTTCCGCTCTATGATCGATATCAGTTCAGATCATCAGGCAGGCACCCCATCAAGGGCCGATGTTTGGGAATTCATTCGGGCTGTGATTGGGAATGTGATCCTGCTTTTGGTGTTGGTTGGGGCAGAACGGCTGTTCTTTGATCGCGGCTTCTATGCAACGTTGATTCAGCACCCCTTCTGGATTGTTGTCCTGATCGCGGCGGTGCACGATGGCTTGTTTGTTGGCGTGCTGATCGCGGTCGCGTCCACTATTTTGATGGATTGGCCATCGCGGCCGGCCGAGGTTGATATCACGGCGCATTACATTCAGGTGGCCATTCTTCCCCTTCAATGGGTGCTGGCGGCGCTTTGCATTGGATTGTTTCGACAGGCCGAACTTCGCAAATCCATGCTTGCGTCGGCAGAGATGAAAAGGCTGCAGAGGGTCAACGAAGTTCTGGCCGCCGATATTATGACAATAGAAGCGCAAGTAGCGCACATGCAGCTAGAAACTTTGTCGCGGGACGAAACGCAGGATCGCGACACTACGTTGGTTAGCAAAATCCTGGCACTTCAGGGGGCCGACATGCTGAACCTGGTTCCGCTGTTTGGCGAAGTTGCAGAACTTTGCACCCAGTTTCCTGCGCGTGTCCTGTTGAAGACCATCGACGGCGAATTCAGCCTTCTCAACGCCAATCAGCCGGGCAATCACGTTACGGGGATTGCGCATTTCACTGCCGACCAAATGCAATCGCTGCGCATGATGTCAGAGGTCATTTCACCTAGAACAGCGCATTTCGGTCAATATCCCGAGTGTAAGTTCAGTGTCGTTGTCGGCATCACGTCACCGGGCCGTCGCACGCTTCACGGTGCGGTAGAGATGCTGGTGCCTGACAGCAAATCCACGGATCAGGCGGTTAATGCCGCACGGTTTCTTGCAATCCAGTTGGTCCCGGTTCTGGCGCGACTGCGTATGCCAACAATCGCTGTCGCTTCGGAAACCAGTTTGACAGATGACCGGGTGCGAAAGCTGTCCCATGGATAACCTGTCACTGCCACCAAAATCCGCACTTACTGGTGCGGTGCCTGATGGCAACCATCCCGCCTTTGTGTTCAGCGCGATGATACCAATTGACGCCTGCGCCCTTTCTCTTTGGCTGGCGAATTGGATAACAACATCACAGTTGATGACTCTGCACCTGCTAGGGGTGGCCGGTTTGCTGATGGCCTCAATTCTTTTGAACCGCCGGGCGCGCCTGTCTGCATTGCTTGAAGCATGTTTTTGCGGCCTTGCAGGCCCACTTGGGGCGCTTGTGCTACAAGTTGCTCGCCTCGGACAGGTGCTTCCTGCCCCCGACACTGCCCTTCTGAAAGATTTCGATGACGATGCGCCGAAGCCCGTTTCAATACCGGACGCGATTCACGAAATGCACGTACAGGGCCGCCGGTCAAAGCTCTCTCATGCAGAAGATCAGTCCTATGCAGATATTATTCGCCATGGCGATCTGCCGCGTCATAACGAGATCATCGCGGCAATTTCACGCAACTATGAACCAGAGATGTACCCGGCACTTTCGCTAGCGCTTGGGTCAAGTAGCCCAGCCTTAAAAGTACAGGCCGCAGCTGTCTTTTCTAAACTGCGCCGCACACTTGGTGACGCTGCAAACGACCTTCTGGCAATTCAACCGGCAACGCTGACCCCTGATACGGCCCCCGAGTATCTGGAAAGACTGCTGACTGTAGCCCGTTCGGGCTTTGTCGATGCAAGCAAAGCAAAGGCGCTAATTGCCCGTGCGTCCGCGATCAAAGACCTTGGTCTATTAGCCGATGAAAGTTCTGTCCTGCCGGAAACCGGTGCGCGAGACCCAAGATACCTACAGCGCGACCTGCGCGTGCAGGGGCCGCGGTTGAAACGGTATTCTTGCGGGGGTTTGGGATGATCTCAAACGACACAAGTCAGGAACCTACAGATATCTGCATTCTGGTTGAAGGCTGCTACCCTTTCGTTGCGGGTGGGGTTGCGTCATGGCTTGACTGGCTTATGCGTAAACAAGACGATCTGACGTTCGGTGTTGTCGCGATTATGGCGGATGAACGCCCCCGCAAAAGCCAATATCTCCCACCGCCAAACCTGAAATACGTGAAGGTGCTTCCCCTATCGCGCAAGGTGCGCCGGGCTGGTCTGCGCCAACCCGTGCTGGATGTGGACGCGTTGGCAGCCAGCTTTCGCCGCGTGCTGGTCAGCGGCGACGTCGACGCGTTTACCCACATTGTGCGGGTTATTACCTCTCCCGTCAGGCACGCGCCACTGGAGTGGGCGAGCCTCCCGCGCCGCATGACGTATGACGAGTTGATGGGGTGCAAGCCGCTGTGGGACGTGATGATAAGCTGTTACACCGAGATCTGCCCCAATGCATCCGAGGCTGATTTCTTCTGGGCTTGGCGCAACCTTGTTGGCAGCCTTTTTGCGCTGCTGGTAGACCCATTACCGCAGGCCGACATCTACCACACCATTTCGACAGGGTATGCGGGGCTGCTGGCTGCCCGCGCTTCGGTGGCATTGGGTAAACCTACAATTCTGACCGAGCATGGCATCTACAGCAATGAACGGCGGATCGACCTTATCATGGCCGACTGGATCTTTGATACAATTCAAGTGGGTTTGACCGGCCGGGATGACCGCAAAGATATCAGAACCTTCTGGATTGATACCTTCGAATCCTATGCGCGGGTTTGCTACGGCAGTTCGTCGCGTGTGACCACATTGTACGGCGAGAACCAGTTTATGCAGCGCGCGCTTGGGGCGGCACCAGAACGGTTGCGTGTTATTCCAAACGGGATTGAACTGGAAAGGTTCGACGCCATTCCCGATGTGCCCCCGCCCCATCCGCCTACTGCGGCGTTGATCGGGCGGGTTGTTCCGATCAAGGACATCGAGGCGTTCATCGAGGCCGCCGCTTTGGTGAAACAAGAAATTCCGAACGTTGAGATTCTGATCATCGGCCCAACCGATGAAGACGATGAATATTTCGAACTTTGCCAGCGCAGGGTAGCGGAAGCGGGGCTGGATCGCACAGTAACGTTCACTGGAAAGGTGAACATAATTGATGTCCTGCCCCGCATCGATGTACTGGTTCTGACCAGTATCAGCGAAGCGCAGCCGCTTGTGTTGCTAGAGGCGGGTGCAGCGCGCGTGCCTTGCGTGGCCACCGATGTAGGGTCTTGCCGGGAAATTATCGAAGGTGCCGCGGACGAGATCCCAAATCTTGGGTCAGGCGGAAGGGTAGTGCCGCCGATGGACAGCAAGGCAATCGGTGCAGCCATTATCGAGCTGTTGTGTGCGCCAGATCTTCGCCAGGCCTGTGGTGCTGCGCTGCGCAAACGCGTAGAGCTCCACTATACATCGCGCCTCTCAGCAGACCGGTACCGCGACCTTTACCGGGAACTTGGAAAATGACCGGTCGTCCGCCCCCGGCCCCTGCAAATGCGATTGGTCCGAAACTGGGGCAGCAGGCACGACCGTGGCTTAGGGCGCTTGACTGGTGGCTTGATGGAGGTGCGCTGGGTCCGGTGCGACGCTTTGCAGGCGCGACCATCGTCGCTGTCGGACCTTGGATCGTTTTCGTCCTGACGCTCGCGATAATCTCTATCAACAGTGCGCAGGTTCTTGGGCGTGCCGGGCTGGAAGACCTTCGCCTGACTGTAACCTACGCCTTTTGTTTCGCGCCCTTGGCTGCAGGACCGATCGGACTGGCGGCAGCAGAACTGGCCCGCAGATCCAAGGAAGGCGAGTTCAACATTCCAGTCTTCGACATTACGCGTATAGCGCTTGTGCTTTCAGGCGGCGCGTCGGCATTGCTTGCGCTGTTGATAAGCTTGGGTCTGGGCCTTGCGCCTGCAGGTGCCGCCATAAGCTTTGTTCTGCTTTCTGCGGCTGCGGCCATGCTGTGGGTTTGTTTTGCGGTTCTGTCAGCGCTCAGGTTGTTTCGTCTGCTGATTTCTGCCTTCCTCGGCGGCATCTTTCTATCCGTTGGCGGAACATTCGCAGTCGTGCGACTGGCACCTTCAGTCGATCTGCTGCTTTGGTGTTTTGCTGCAGGTCTGGTCTTCTGCATAGCGCAGACGCTTAATCACTTGCAGTATAGATTTCACCGCTCGCCAAACAGGGTCCGGCGGGCCTTTGATCTGCTGCGACACGAAATCTGGCGGCGGCGGGCATTGGGTGCCGGGGTTACACTGGCGCTTATCGGCATCTGGGCCGACAAATGGGCGTTCTGGCTAAGCCCGGATGCCTTACGGTCCCCGGCCGGATTTTTGCATTTTAGCAGATACGACAGTGTCATGTTCGTGGCGCATTTATCGATGATACCGACGTTTTCCAATATGCTGATGCTGCGTGAACGCGAATTGTCAGCCGGGTTCAAATCCGTCCAACGGCAGATGCAAGACCACTCCAACCATCAGGCCGTACGCCAGTCGATTGCCGCTCTCGCCATGGCCGCGCGGACGGGGGGGGGGAAGCTATTGTTTGTTCAGGCGACAATCGCAGGTATGCTTGTGCTGGCCGCGCCATGGATCGCGAAGGCCATGTCTTTCGACTTTCAACAATTCCTTGTGCTCCGGATCGCGCTTGTCGCTTTGTTCCTGTATTCGACGTTCTATGTTGCTGGGTTGTTGATGCTCATGTGCGGCAGAATTCGCCACTTTTTGCTGGTCCAATTGGTTTTCGTCGTCTCAAACGCGCTCTTTAGCATCATTTTCATCAATCAGTCAGGTTTCACAGCTTATCCTTTGTTTCTGTCATCCCTGATATCGGCGATCCTTGCCTGGCCCTTGGCGTTCAAGTCGATTTCCAAGTACGACTTTTTGTATCTTTTGGGCGAAAACGAATCGCTTTACGAAAGATAAGGCGGGGCAGCCGTTGCGTCTAAATCCTAAGTTGATGCGACCGCGGTGCATACTACTTTGGATTGTCTCCTTGCGTCGCTTGATCCCCAAAAAGTAGCAAAAGCCATCTGAAAGGTTGAAAAAAGGCCCGTTATTTTTTCGCAATCAGCAGAATTACGCCTACCACTAAAGAATAGGTGGTAGTGTGTACTAGCCATGGAACGATCAATCGTTTTTTGGCGTGAGTTGGTTTGTAACACGTTTTTCATAGTTCATTTTTTCTAGGTGCCTAATGTTAATTTTTGGAAAGAAACTGATTGTCTTTGTCGATGCGCAGGAGCTTAGACGAGTTGCCTTCACCAATCTTTTTTCGTCCCTGCTCAACGGCAAAAACGTTCTCTTACTAGACTGCAATTCCGTTGAAGCTATAAACTCTGATCAAATTTTTCCTGCTACGATGCAAAATACTGCGCCGCTGTTCATTCTGAACGCCGGTGCACTTCGTTTGGCGGATCCTCAGATCGCTCACGATATCGCTGCCTTGCGGCTGATCATGCCCCAAAGTTTTGTTTTGGTCATGGTGGATGCTGACTGGAGCGGAGAAATAGATGTTGCTGCAAAGTTGGCCATCAACGGTGTGGTAAGCATGTCGATGCCGCCACGAGATGTTGTTGACGCTATCGAAATAGCGCTGATGGGAGGGACGTATTTTCCCAAGGTCAGTTCCCTTGGAAAGTCGATACGTGAACCCATAATCTCAATTCCTGGTGATGCGGTTGCGCACGAACAGGCCGCGCCATCACCCAGTAGAGAAATCGCTGCGGAAAACAGCATTTTACCCTTTGCACAGGATAAGCCGTTGGCTGACATTCAACCAAATGCCAACGGCTCCGATCAGATGAACCTTTCAAGACGTCAAATCGAAGTTCTGAAGACGCTTCAATCCGGCCTCTCCAACAAGGAAATTGCACGTTCCTTGGGTCTTTCCGAGGCGACGATCAAAATTCACGTCAGCCACCTGATGCGCAAATTCGGGGTGGTTAATCGGACGCAAGTCGCGGTTTTGTCGCGGCAGAGTGGCATTCATGGCCATCCACCAAAGTCCGGTGTCAGGTATGTGCCTTCGTTGTAATTTTCGGCAAAAGCTATTTTCGTCAACAAATCCTTTGCCGCGGTAAAATTTGGCCCCGACGCCTATAATTAAGTGAACCAAACTCATCAACTTGTCTAAAGCCTTTGTCATATTTTGGGGCGGCTAACGAAAGTTGCCCCCAAAAGCAAATCGCGCAAGACGCAGTTGCTTGCCGCTGGCGAAAATCCGCAATTTGTAATGCAGCCCAGAAAATGCCGCATAAATGCCGGATTCCTTTCATCATTAAACAGAGCTTACCAAAGCTTCCCGTTTATTGAGTACACTTATGGCTTATGGAATAAAGGAAGACTTGCCATTTACCCACTCTGCTGCCGCGTGCAGCGGATTCCTGCGTGTTTCCAAGTCGCTTCGGCACGCAAGCTTTTTAACTTCAGTTCGTCATGCTAGCAATTTTTGTGCATCTCGGGAAAAAGGGTTTGCAACGCGGTTCGGGCTAATGCAGCTCTGGGTCAGCATGTTGTCTCACGATCCTCGAATTAAACCTTCTGCTCTGACGTCAGCCGTGAAGGCTGGCAATTCGGAGCCGTAAGCAAAGGAAAACTGCAATGATTAATCCTCTTTCGTCCGTCAAATCCTGGCTTTACCATCTTGGCGATGTAGACACAGCAGAGGCGGCGAAAATCGCGATCTCTTCTGCAGGGTTGGTGGTGATCGATTACGCGAACACCAATGGTGACGCACCCGCTCCTTATACGCCAGCGCAACTGTCGGTGATGCGGGGCAGCAACGACAAGTTGATCGTAAGCTATCTCAGCATAGGTGAGGCAGAAGAATATCGCGACTATTGGAAGGCCGAATGGAACAGTACGCCACCGTCTTTCCTTTCGGCATCCAACCCCGAATGGCCAGACAACTTCAAAGTCAAATACTGGGAACCCGCTTGGCAAAAGATTATGTTCGATTACGTCGACAAGATCATCGCTGGCGGATTCAACGGGCTTTACCTCGATATTGTTGACGGATTTCAATACTGGGAAGAAGTTGCTCCCAATACTGGCATCAATTATCGCACCGAAATGGCCGAATTCGTCGCAGCCATCGATGAACACGCAACGGCGAAACTGGCCGCGATGGGTGACACTCGCAAGTTTGTGATTCTTGGTCAAAATGGCGAAGAACTGGCCGATAATCCGACCTATCTTGCGCATATTGATGGCATCGCAAAAGAGGATTTGCGGTTCTATTACCCGAACGGCAGCGAATCCAGTTTCAAACCAGTACCGGATGGCTGGTTCAGCGGGTCAAAACCCTATCTGGAAAAAGCCGAGGCCGCTGGTGTTGAAGTTTTTGTCGTGGAATACATGACCAAGACCCGGCAGACGCAAAATACGGCGGCTTTGCAGGCAGAAATTGACTACCTGCATTCAAAGAACATTCCTCTCTACATTGCTGAGGAACGTGATCTGCTGAACATCTATGCACAGCCTGATATCAATGGGCCCATCGAAGGCAGCGGCGGCAGCGGTGGCGGAACCGTAGGTGGTGGTGGAACTGGCAGCGGTGGTGGAACCGGTGGCGGTGGTGTTGGACCGGTCATCCCGCCAAGCGGCATTCATGTAATCATGGGCACAGCCAATGCCGACGTGATCCGTGGTGGCACCGGTTCAGACCAAATACAGGGCGGCGCGGGCAATGACCGATTGTCGGGCTTCAAAGGGAATGACATGCTGCAAGGCGATGCAGGAAACGACACTCTTCTGGGCGGGTATGGCAATGATACGCTGACCGGTGGTACGGGGAATGATTCACTTAATGGCGGGAAGGGGGATGATACCGCAGTTTTCAGCGGCTCGACCAAGGTTGTTGTCGACCTTAACCTGACCACAGCGCAAAATACCGGGCATGGCCGTGACACATTGATTTCGGTTGAGAATGTACGGTCCGGTTCTGGCAATGATATCTTGACTGGTAACGGTCGGGCCAACCTTCTTGATGGCGCAGTCGGCAATGACAAGCTGGTCGGTGGTGCGGGCAACGATACGCTTTTGGGCGGTGCCGGGAACGATACTCT
>JACMNW010000425.1 GCA_014378345.1 Pseudorhodobacter sp.
CACAAGTGCCAAGGCATCATGGCGCAGCTTGAGGTTGGCCTGCACATGCCGCAAGGCTGCGGCCACAAGGGCGGCGTTCAGGGGCGAGGGTGCCGTGGCATAGATGAACCCGCGTGCCTTGGTGATCAGCGTGTCGATCAGCACCGCAGCGCCGCAAATAAGTGCGCCGGATACCCCCAACGCCTTGCCGCAGGTGTGTAGCGTCATCAGGTTGGGGCCGTGGTCCAAGCCTTGCGTCAGCCCGCCCCCGTTTGCACCGTAAAGCCCGGTGGCATGCGCCTCATCGACCACAAGCACGGCGTCTTCGGCAACGGCAAGCGCCGCGAAATCGGCCAAAGGCGCAAAATCGCCGCCCATGGAGTACAGGCTTTCAATGGCCAGCCAGACCCGGCCCTTGCCGCCACGGCCGCGCCAGACCATAAGCTGCGCCTGCGCGTCCGCAGGGTCGTTATGGGCAAACGCCAGTGTTTCGGTCCGGCCAAGACGCATCCCGTCATGGGCCGAAGCGTGGATTAACGCGTCGTATAGCACCAGATCCTCTGGCATCGGCAGGCAGGCAAAAATCGCTTGGTTTGCGGTAAAACCACCGCCCATGAACAAGGCGCGTTCGGTGCCAAAATGCTGGGCGGCCATCGCTTCTAAAGCCATGTGTTCGGCATCATTGCCCCGCAACAGCCGCGATCCTCCGGCCCCTACAGCCACTCCCCGGTCCAGTGCCGCATGCGCGGCTGCGCGCAGCACGTCAGACCCCGCCAGCCCCAGATAATCATTCGAGGCGAAATCATGCCCCACACGCGGCGCAAGTCTGCGCAACCGGCCCCGCGCCGCCAACGCGTCAAGCGCCGTTGCGTGGCGGGCAAAACCGGTCATTCCGCAGCGACTGCCTTTGCCGCGTCATGCTCCACAAGGTCCATCGCCACAAGGCCCAGTTTTGCAAACAGGGCGTCATCCTTGTCCTCCCCGGGGTTATCGGCTGTCAGCAACGTGTCACCGACAAAGATCGAATTTGCCCCGGCAAAGACGCACATTGCCTGCATCTCATCGCTCATCGCGGTGCGGCCTACAGACAAGCGCACATGGCTTTGCGGCATCAAAATACGGGCAAGAGCGATGGTGCGGACAAACTCGATCGGATCCAGTGGTGGCGTACCCGCCAATGGGGTATCGGGCATCGGGATCAGCATGTTGACCGGCACGCTTTCGGGGTGGGCGGGTAGATTGGCAAGCGTCAGCAGCATGTCGATGCGGTCCATCCGCGTCTCGCCCATGCCGACAATGCCGCCCGCACAGACCTTGATCCCAGCGTCGCGAACCCGCGCCAAAGTTTCAAGTCGGTCCGCAAAGGTGCGGGTGGTGATCACTTCGGAATAGTAGCGTTCCGACGTGTCAATGTTGTGGTTGTAGTAATCCAGCCCCGCATCGCGCAGCCGCACCACTTGGGTATTGTCCAGCATGCCCAGCGTCATGCAGGTTTCCATACCCATCGCCTTGACACCGCCAATCATAGCAGCCAGCGCCGTCATATCGCGGTCTTTGGGCGACCGCCACGCGGCGCCCATGCAATAGCGAGTCGCGCCGCCAGCTTTGGCTTTGCGCGCCTCGGCCAGCACACGTTCCACTTCCATCAGCTTGGAGGCC
>JACMNW010000426.1 GCA_014378345.1 Pseudorhodobacter sp.
AATCATCACATCGATGCCGGTCGCGGAACTGGCAAACCAGCCGGACAGCGGGATGGTGATAAGTAGCAAATAGATCAATGCATGTGCTACCCGAGCCGCCAAATTGCCCCAAGCCTTAGGTGGCCCAATGGGGTGGGGCGGCGGGCTGTACTTGTGCCAGATCAGGCGAAAAGCGGCCATGGCAAGAATAACAATTCCCAGCGTTTTATGCAGGCCGTACAAGTACAGCGTCGATAGATCAGGCTTCATATCCGCAATGCGGTTGCCAAGTGCCAGCATGAAAATCACGCCAATCGCCATGGTCCAATGTAGCAGGCGGCTGATTACGCCAAAGCCATCGGTCGTATTTCGCAAGTTCATCCGTCATTTCACCCGAGCTATGCGCGCCAGAATATCAAGACGCACTTCATCGCCAACCATATCAGCCCAACCATTTGCGCCAAATTGGCTGCGTTGCACAGCCCCTGTCAAGCGAATGGACAGATGGCTAAGATCACCGGTTGCCGTGCCCTTCTGGCGGAAAATCTGCGCGTCCAACACCATGGGCTTGCTGGTGCCACGAATGGTAACAACGCCTTCAACTTTCGCGCCACTCCCCACCGCAATAACTTTTGTGCTGGCAAAGATAATTTGCGGATGTGCGTCAGTATCCAGCACTTTTGGCCCCTTCATCGCCTGGGCCGCAAAAGGAAAACTGGCCTGCGCGCCAGATGCGTCCAGGGTGACCGCCACTTTGCAATTCGCTATATTGTCAAAATCCAGGGTCAGATCGGCGGCGGTGATCGGCATCTTGCCAGTGATATGGTCTTTGCCAAAATTCGTCTCGAACCCGACTGTGGATGTAGCAGGCTGCAGTACATAATCGGCTGGGGCGGCAGCAAGTGGCGTGCTGAGGACAAGCGCCCCGAGGACGGCAAACAAGGTTTTCATTTCGTTCTCTTTCAATTCTGGGGTGACGGTATCACGCATCGTGGCAGAATGTGGGATCACATTGTCAGTACGAACGCTTTGGCATCGGGTTTTATTCATTTGGATGCCTTGCCTTGCTGGCCTGACCCTTTAGGCTTGTGGCAAGTTTTTACAGGAGCACGCGATGAAACAAGTTCCGCTTGGGGTGACAGGCTTGCATGTGTCGCAGCTTTGCCTTGGAACGATGACATGGGGCAGCCAGAACACCGAAACCGAAGGCCATGCGCAGATTGCGCAGGCCTTGGATCACGGCGTTACGTTTTGGGATACCGCCGAGATGTACCCGACCAATCCTGTTCGGGCAGAGACGGTCGGGCATACCGAAGAAATCATTGGCAACTGGTTTGCACGGGCGGGGCAGCGGGATCGGGTGGTGCTGGCATCAAAGCTGTCTGGTAGCGGGCAGTTGATGGTGCGGGAGGGGGCACCTATTACGGGGGCAGAGCTTCGCTTGGCGCTTGAAGCGGCGTTAAAGCGGCTGCGGACTGATTATATTGATCTTTACCAACTGCATTGGCCAAACCGGGGGTCGTATCATTTTCGAAAAATGTGGACTTACGATCCGCGGGGAAACGACGCCGCACAGGTGACAGCCAATATGGTGGATGTGCTTGAAACGGCGAAGGCGCTGATTGCAGAGGGGAAAATTCGCGCGATAGGTTTGTCGAATGAATCCGTTTGGGGGGCGGGGCGGTGGCTGCAGATGGCTGATACGCTCGGGCTGCCGCGCATGGTGTCTGTGCAAAATGAATATTCCCTGCTGTGCCGCCAGTTTGATACCGATTGGGCGGAAATGTCGGTACTGGAAAACATGCCTTTGATGGCGTTTTCGCCTTTGGCTGCGGGGCTGCTTTCGGGCAAATACGCAGGTGGGGTGATACCCGAGGCATCACGGCGCAGCCATACGCCGGATCTTGGTAGAAGAATTACCCCCTATGTGTTTGAGGCAGTCGCCGCCTATCTGGGCATTGCTGCCCGCCATCACATCGACCCGTGCCAGATGGCTATTGCATGGTGCCTGACACGGCCCTTCCCGGTAATCCCAATCATCGGGGCTACGTCCGAAGCGCAGTTGGCCACCGATATCGCAGCGGCAGATTTGGCCCTGTCGCCTGAGGTGATGGCAGAAATTGCCGCAACCCATCGCGCCTACCCTGCGCCCTATTAACGGCGCTTGCGCAAGGACCACTGATAGGGCCAAGTGCAGCCTCTGATCTTGCCGGTCGGACAACGAAGGTGGCCTATGCGTGTTGGCGGATTAATTCTTGTTCTGGTGCTGCCGCTGCTGGTGGCCTGCAAAATATTACCTGCCGCCTTGGATGCACCGCCGCCATCAGCAACTGGGCAGGATGGCATCAGCGAAACCGCATTAGCTGACGGCGAAGGGAAATCTGCAGGGGTGGGCATTCGACCAAGGCCGCGCCCGGCCCCGGCCACTCTCGGGCAAGACGCCACCCTTGCGCCGACCGCCGATGCACCGCCACCTGCCGAAGTTGCGCCAGTTGTACAGAAATCGACCGAGCAGATTACTTGTGAAAAGCGGGGTGGAAATTGGGGCAGTGCTGGAAAATCCAATTTGAAGACCTGCATCAAACGCACGCGCGATGCAGGCAAGCAGTGCCGAAAACAAGGCGATTGCACATCCGTCTGCCTTGCACGGTCTGGCACCTGCGCGCCGGTGAAGCCTTTGTTCGGATGTAATGAGATTTTTCAAAAAGACGGAAGCCGGGTCACCTTATGCCTAGATTGATGATTGTGCTGTTTGCAATGCTTGCTGCCTGCGCCCCGCGCGGCATTGCAGATGGTGGTGTTTACCGTGCAGCCGCGTCCCCCATCTATTCGAATGCTGCCTTTGATACGGGCCGATTGGAAGGGCCCTGGGATCAAGTGGCGGCCTTTGCAGGGCCCGCGCAAACGGACTGTCGCCCCGGTGGGGCAGACTTCAGTGCGATGCGGGTCAGCTACCGGTTGTGCCTTTCGGGGCGGGATGTAAGCGGTGCGGGGCAGGTCGTAACAACGGGTCCCGGCCGATTTGCGGTGCAGGGTAGCGATGGCATTGGTCAGGATTGGTGGGTGCTGTGGGTGGATGAAGGCTACCGCACCATGGCCATAGGCAATCCGTCCGGGACGTTTGGGTTTATCTTGAACCGTGGCAAAGATTTGCCCGCAGACCGCCTGAACGCCGCAAAAGAAGTGTTTGATTTCAACGGCTATGATACGGAAAAATTGGTCATTTCTCGTTAGCAGATGTCGCTTGGTTGGCCCCGATACCAGACCTTAATCCGCGCAAATGATCGCCAACATCACGGGCACTAAGGCTGGCTTCACGCACCAGCCAATCAAAATGCTGCGCCACTTTTGCCACCCGGTCTGAATCGCGAAAGGCGATATAGTGGCGGCCCAGATAGACCACTGCCAACAACGGGCCGAACACGGTAACCGGGGCGGAAAATACCCGCCGCGCATCGAACAGATACAGGCGCAGCGACGGGTAAAGCTGATCGCAAAGGCTGATCAGCCGGTCCATTTGTTCCAATCTGATTGCGGCTGGCAGACCGTCATAATACCCCGTCGCCCCCGCAAAGGCGGCCACTTCATGCATGGGAAGCGCAATTTCATAGTCTGACCGCGCGCCGCGCATCCATGCAAGACGGTCTTCAAATGCACCTAACGCCTGTTCAGCAGTTCGGCCCAGTTGCGGGCGGTATTCCCATTCGACCATCGCGCGGGTTTTCAGCATATCGGGCAGCGTGGCCGGAACGTGGCGGATTTTGTAGCCCGCCGCCTCGCGGTGCCAGCCGAAGATCGTCTCATCAATCAAGGCGCGGGGGGCTTCGGATATGGTCAGGGATGTGGCCAAAAGATCCGCCAGCGGTTCAGGGCGTTGGGAAAGGCCCAAAAGCCAGTCGGCGCTGATGCCCAAGGTCGCAGCACAATCGGCAGCCAGTTGCGCGTTCGGCAACCGTGTGCCCGGGGCCAGCAATTGCGATATGGTAGACCGATCTACCTTCACCGCGCGGGCCAGCGCGCTTTGGCTTAGGCCGCGCTCGGCGATAGCTTCCGCCAATCTTGTTTTGAACAGGTCTGCACGATCACGTTTGTCCATTTTATGCAGCCTTTGATGATATAAGACAACAATGTTGTTTAATTGTTGCTTATCTTCGGAATTACCCAACGTCATTGCAAGTGATATCCACGTAACAGTATAAAAACGCGGGGAAAATCTTGCAAACCAAAGACACAATTGTTGAATGGCCAACCCTTTTGGTGATGATTGCGACCTACGTAACCCTTGGTCTGGCCACGACATGGCTTGCTGATCTTTCGTTGCTGCTAGCTATTTTTGTGACAGGCATTGCTGTGGCGCAGTATTCCTCGTTGCAACATGAGGTCCTGCACGGCCACCCTTTCCGTAACCGTGCCCTAAGCGAAGCGGCAGTATTTGCAGGGGTGACAATCTACATACCCTACATCCGTTTCAAGGATACGCATCTTGCGCATCACCATGATCCGATTTTAACCGATCCCTATGATGATCCGGAATCGAACTTTCTTGACCCGAAAGTATGGGCAAATATGCCTAAAGCTGGAAAACTTTTGTTGAAAGCGAACAATACGCTGTTTGGGCGCATTCTGTTTGGGCCGGCTATTTCTATCTGGACTTTCTGTGGTGGCGACCTGCGGGCCGTTCTGCGCGGAGATCGCCATATTTTACAGGCGTGGATTTTGCATGGCATCGGGGTGGCCTTGGTCTTTGGCTGGCTGCATTTGACGGATGGTATGCCGATTTGGGCTTATTTAATCGCGGCCTATTTTGGCTTCGGCCTGTTGAAAATCCGCACATTCCTGGAACACCGTGCCCATGATCTTGCACGGGCAAGATCAGTGGTGGTTGCGGATCGGGGGCTGTTTGCCCTATTGTTTTTAAACAATAATTTCCATTCAGTGCATCATTGCCAACCTGATCTTGCCTGGTACAGACTGCCATCGCAGTTTGCGAAGAATAAAGATCAATATCTGGCGCGCAATGAGGGGTATTTTTATGCAACCTATGCCCAAGTGTTCCGCCAGTACTTTTTCCACGCCAAGGATACCGTTGCGCACCCAATTTGGACGGAAGCTGACAAGCTATAACTGCCTGTTCAATCTAATCTGCGAAAAGTAGGCACGTGGCCTGAATTATCAAAAAACGGAACCCCGCCGGAAGTGGGGTCGCAGCGAAGCAACTGGCCGATTTCGGCCAGAACAACCTCGGTGATAAAAGGCAGGTCAAGCGCGCGTGCTTGGGTCAGGCCAATCCAGTGCAGATGCGAAAGTTCATCTGACGCGGCGCTGAAATCTTCTGGATTGCCTGTTACACTGGCTGCATCTGCTAAGAAGAACCTTGCATCAAACCGCCTGCTGCGGCCCGGCGGGGTAATCGCCCGGAATATAAATCTAAGGGGATGCCCGGTTTGATGGTTTCCGGTCAACTGCAGCCCAGTTTCTTCCCAAAGCTCGCGCACAGCGGCAGCGACGATGGCCCTTGGTGAAGCAGACTCGGGTGGACGATCGAGGTCAAGTCGCTGCCAACACGCGGCATGAAGTGTTAAAGCACAGGAAGTGTTTTCATCATCTGCATCGACTGCCCCGCCTGGAAAAACGTATTTTGATGGCATAAACGCAGCGTGTGCGCCGCGTTGCCCCATCAACACCTGTGGCCCGGCCAGGCTGGGTCGCCATAGCACAACTGTTGCAGCGGGCCGAATTTCCAAAGCCGCCGCTGGCTCAGGTGTCATTGCCAAACCCATGCATCCGCTTGGCCCATTGCAAGGCGACCAAAGCCCCCTTCAATCGCGGCAACAGAAAAAGCGATAAAGCCACGGTGCCAACTGAAAATACCGCAGCCAACGTCAACGGGTCGGGCCGAAATTTGGTGAAAGCAAACAGAATAAGGGGTGCCATCACGTGACCTACAATCAAAATCGTCAAATAGGCTGGGCCATCATCGGCACGGTGGTGATGCAACGCTTCACCGCAAAGCGGGCAATTCTCTCGCACCTTCAGATATCCGCGAAACATCGGGCCAGACCCACAATTTGGGCATAACCGCCGCCACCCCAGAACCATTGCGGCACGCAAAGGCCGATCTTGATCGAGCACGGGTGGAGTGTGAACAAGCATGGAAACATCATTCCCTAGAGCATCGCAAAGATGACTTGGGGTGTACGCCCCAGCAAAGCAAGTGGCAAAGCACAATTGGCCCCTTGCGTCCCCATGTCGCAAATTCGTGGCCAAAGCCAGCGACGGAATCCCAAAGATGCACCGTTATAATGATCACAAGGCCGCAGCAACCTGTGCGCCAGATGACCATGGAGACGACAATGACCCTGAAGAAAACACTGACGCTGTTCGCCCTGAGTGCCGTTTTGCTAGGCTCAGTTTCAACATTGGTTCAGGCCGAAGGCATAGATGGCCCTGGCCTGAAGCCTATGCTGAACTTTAACGCGATAGATGCCGACAAAGATGGAAAAATCACTACTGCCGAATTTGATGCCTTCAGAACCGCTGAATTTGCCAAGGCCGATACAAACAGTGACGGTCAGGTCAGTGCTGATGAACTTGCAGCCAAACACATGGCCGATATGGCTGCGCGCGCAGCCGAAATGGCCGCCAAAATGATCGAACGGTCTGACGAGAATGCCGATGGCCAGTTGTCGGCAGAAGAAATGGCCAACGGGCCCCGGGCGCCAACACTGTTTGAACGTGCGGATGCCGATGGCGATGGCTCCATCACCAAGGCCGAAGCGGACGCTATGAAAGACGAAATGGGACGTCACGGAAAACATCACCGCCGCGGGTAATCTAAGCAATATCTAGCGGCCCCTGCCAGCCCAAGGATGGCAGGGGCTTTGCTTGCAATGGGTTTGGGATTAACCTCGAGGCAACATGGATATGGCCTTTGATGCACTTTCGGAAGTCTCGGACGAGGCGCTGCTCGTGCTCTATGCAAACGGAGACAGCAGCGGCGCGCGACTGCTTACTTTGCGTTTGGTTCCGCGTATTTTGGGCTATGCGGCGCGGCTGTTGAATGATCGGGCTGAGGCAGAAGATGTAGCCCAGGAAGCAATGCTGCGGCTGTGGCGCGTGGCACCAGACTGGCGGCAAGGGGAAGCTAAAATTTCGACGTGGCTTTACCGCGTCACGACCAACCTGTGCACAGACCGGCTGCGCTTACGAATGCGCCGCAATGTGGTGGCTTTGGATGCCGCACCGGATATGGCGGATGTAGCGCCGGGTGCCGTGGCAGTCTTGATCGAGGCGGACCGGATGGCAGCCCTGAATGCCGCCCTGACGTCTTTGCCGGATCGACAGCGCGAAGCGGTTGTTATGCGCCATATCGAAGGGTTATCAAACCCGGAAATTGCTGATGTTATGGATATAGGCATTGAAGCGGTGGAAAGTCTGATCTCTCGGGGCAAGCGCGCTTTGGTGGCAAATTTAGCAAAGCGGCAAGAAGAGCTTGGCTATGAAAAAGGAAACTGAGATGCGCGAGCATGATATTGAAGATCTGTTTGCTGAAGCTCGGTCGCAGGGTTCGCTGGCCTGCGCGCCGTTGATGGCCAAAGTGTTTGCCGACGCGTTGGCGCATCAGCCAGCACTTTTGCCTGCCGGTACTTTGCGGCAGTCAAGGCTTGGCTTTTGGGCCAGTGTGGTGGATGCGCTTGGTGGCAAGGGTGGCCTGGCTGGCATTGGGACCGCGGCTGCAGTGGGGATTATGCTTGGCTTTGTACAGCCAACATCGGTGATGACGTTGACAGACCAAGTCTTTGTGCAATCGCCGATTGAAGAGCTTGATCTTATTCCCGGCGTCGATGCCATTTTGACCGAAGGATAAGCCATGACTGCAGCCAACACTGGTTCCAATGCCCCCCCACCGAACGGGCCGCTGAAACCCGCCAGTCGATGGGTTAAGGTTGCTTTGGCCGTGTCTCTTGCAATCAATCTTGCGATCGCAGGGTTGGTGGCCGGGGCAATGCTACGCGAAGGCGGGCCGATGCAAAACCGAATGATGACGGGGGATCTTGGCTTTGGTCCTTTTACTGATGCCCTTTCCAAAGACGACCGTGCGGAGTTGCGGAATGCTTTCTTGGCGGCAACTCCGGACATGCGCGATGCGCGTCGGGCGATGCGGGCAGATTTTGGTGACCTTTTGACAAAACTGCGTGAAGTTCCGTTGGACGTAGAAGGGCTGCGGTCCACATTCGATCGCCAGAATACGCGGACTTCAGAACGTTTGGAGCTAGGCCAACAACTTATCTTCGATCTGCTGGTGAGCATGAAAGATGACGCACGGCAAATGTTTGCCGACAGGCTAGAAGAAAACTTGGCCAAGGGCCCAAAACACAGGGACAAGGCAGCAGCTCCATAATGCTGCCTAGTATAGACACCATCAATTTTAAAGTTTGTACGGGGCCGCTAAGCTGCTGATTTACTTATGGTTACTTTGTTGCGCCCTTCCGATTTTGCCATCAATAAAGCTTGGTCAGCGCGGTCAACGATTTGCGGAGTTGGCTCAGGGCAGTGATTTATATCACTGACCGCAACCCCGATGGATACTGTTACCTGTAGTCCAGACGAAAAAGTTGCCTTTATGGGGTATTCTTCGACCGCTTTGCATAACCGATCAGCGGCAAGGCTTGCTTCATAAAAGCTTGTATTCGGCAGCGCGATCAGAAACTCTTCGCCGCCAATTCGCGCCAAAAGGTCATCTTCCCTAAGGTTTGTTTTAAGCCTACGGGCAACCTCAACCAAAACGGCATCGCCCGCGGCATGGCCAAAGCGGTCATTCACCGATTTGAACCGGTCCAAATCTACCACCATAACCGCAAACACTGAGGCGTTTGTTCGCGCCCTGTCCGCGATTGCATCAAGTTGCGGTAAGGCATAGCGGCGGTTGTGCAATCCTGTCAGAGGATCAATCATAGCCAAGCGCAGCCCGTCTTGCACGGTGGCACGAAGGTGATCCTCACGGCGCTTGCGCCTTATCAATGTCTGTAGCCGCTGCGCCATTTCAGGCGGGGGAATATCCGCATTAACAACATCGTCCGCCCCAAGATCATAGGCAATGGCGGTGCTGTCAGTGTTGCCTCCGGGGCGCAAAATACACACAGCTGAATGGCGGGTTGCGGCCCGACTGCGCAGTTCGGACATCAGTCGAAGCCCATCGCCATTTCCAGCGAAGCCCGCGTTGATGAGGAAAACATCGGGAACCGATTGACCAACAGCGCGGGTGGATTCAAGAAAAGCTTCTTCGCGTGATTGAATCAGGATTGTATCAGTCATCACTTGCGTAAGATGATTATGCCAGTCAACCGCAGTTTCCATTTGATCGGCCAACAACGATACTACCGCAGGCCTTGCAAACGGAGCGGGCGCTTCGGCAAAGGCAAACAAACCTGTTGCAGAGTTTGGGGGTGAAAAACCGTCAACTCCATCGCGGCCACGCAGAAGATTGCGGACCCGCGCAAGCAAAGATGCCAGATCAACCGCTTTTTGCAACACATCATCTGCACCGGCGCGCAGGGCCGCCAAACGCAATTCTTTGTCGGCACTTGCAGCAAGTGCCAAAATCGGAATGTCGCGCGTGGCGGGATCAGCACGCAATTGGCTTATCAAGCTGACGCCTGATCGGTCTGGCAACACAAGATCAAGCAAAATCAAATCGGGCGACACGTCCCGTGCCAAATGCAGGCAGCTTTCCCCATCTGCGGCAAGCACAGGCTGATAGAACGCTTCTGCCAGCGCCACTTTGAAGACGATGCGATTTGTTGCAACGCCATCAACAATCAGGATCTTGCCAACCATGGCTTGTGCTGCCCGTCCTACCCAAAGATACTGTAGCAACACTGTGCCGCCCATTTGGTTAATATTTCCTTTCCAAGATTGGCGACTGATCATTCTAAAATGGGTAGGGTTGGCAGATATCATGGGGATAAGTGGCGTGGATCGGCAAGAAGCCGCCGAAACTTTGGCGTTGCAAGCCTTAACCTGGCTTGCTGGGAATGATGAGTTATTCCCTGTTTTCCTTGGGGCCTCGGGTGCTTCAGCGCAGGATATAGCGGCCGATGCGGGCAAACCGGCATTTCTGGGGTCCGTGTTAGATTTTGTCTTAACAGATGATGCGTGGGTGATGGCATTCTGCGATGCGGTATCCCTGCCCTATGACGCGCCGATGCAGGCGCGCATGGCGTTACCGGGAGGCGCGCAGATAAATTGGACATAACCTGTTTTGCAATCCGCCGTGCCGCGCGGCGAAGATAACCCGCTCGATTGTTTCGCAATTTATCCGCCGAAATTTGAATTTGAATGGACCGCTCTATGATCGACGGCATTATTTTTGACAAAGACGGTACTCTTTTTGACTTTCGTTTAAGTTGGGGGCGTTGGACTACAGATCTTGTGCGGACTCTTGCACCAAACCCGCAGCAGGCGGAAAAGCTGGCGCAAGTGATTGGATTTGATCTTGCGACGGGCGACTTCGCGCCCGACAGCCCTGTTATTTCTGCAACTCCGCATGAGATTGCGCAAACCATGTTGCCGTATTTGCCCGGGCATAGTTTGACCGGACTGGCAGACCAGATGAACACCTTGTCAGCGGCAACTGAAATGTCCCCGGCGGTAGACCTTGTGCCGTTGCTGACGGCACTGCGTGCACGAGGACTGAAGATTGGCCTTGCAACGAATGATACCGAAGCCCCTGCACGGGCACATCTGGCGGCAGCAGGGATATTACAGCTGTTTGATTTCGTATCGGGCTGCGATTCGGGCTATGGTGGCAAACCAGCACCGGGTCAGTTGTTGGCCTTTGCCGCGGCATTTGGGCTGGATGTTGACCGTGTGGCGATGGTTGGCGATAGCCAGCATGACTTGATCGCAGGGCGCAGTGCGGGCATGTATGCTGTTGCCGTGCTTACAGGCATTGCGGGGGCTGCAGAGCTGGAACCGCATGCGGATGCTGTGTTGCAAAATATTAACTCCTTACCAAACTGGATTGACCACATTTCAACAGCCGTATCCTAGCGGCGCGCAAAAACGACATGTTTGCGTCGCGCAGAAGTATCCAAGCGCCGGAGACATCGTTCATCCTTATGCAAAGGTGGTGTAAAGTCCGCCAGACAAAGGACGGAGAAACCGGATATGGCTGAAGATCAGGGCAAGCGGCGCCGCGCTGGTGGACGGGCAGGCAATAAAGAGCGTGCAGGAACGGCTGTTATTGACCAAATGTCATGGCGCATTCCGGTAAATACGGACCGTCCAACAGAACCGTTGGACGAAGATGGCGTTCTGGCTGTTCACAAGGGTGCCATGCGCATTCTCAAGGACATCGGGATTGAATTTCTAAACCCGGATGCCGTCACCATTCTGAAAAAAGCCGGCTGCAAGGTTGATGGCACCAACGTTCGTATGGACGAAACCTTCGTGATGGAAATGCTGGCCCATGCGCCATCTGAATTTCCGATTACCCCGCGTAATCCGGCACGTGAAGTGATCATCGGCGGCAAGCACATGGTGTTTGTCAATGTGTCGTCGCCGCCCAATTCCTGGGATATGGAACGCGGCAAACGGTCTGGTGATTTTGAGACGTTCAAGGAATTTATGAAACTGACGCAGTACTTTAACTGCATTCACATTGCGGGCGGCTATCCGGTTGAACCGATTGATATTCACCCTGCCGTGCGGCATCTGGATTGCGTTTATGAAAAGCTGACTCTGACCGACAAGGTTATCCACGCCTATTCGCTGGGTGCAGAACGGGTTGAAGACGTGATGGAAATGACCCGGCTTGCCGCAGGTTTGACCCATGCCGAATTTGATGCCCGGCCCCGGATGTATACCAACATAAACTCTGTCTCGCCGCTCAAGCACGACTACCCGATGCTGGACGGTGCCATGCGGCTTGCCCGGCGCGGCCAGCCGGTGATTGTAACGCCGTTTACGCTGGCGGGGGCAATGGCACCTGTCACGATGGCAGGGGCCGTGGCGCTTAGCCTGGCTGAAGCTTTGGCGGCGATAGCTCTGTTGCAATATATTAACCCCGGCTGCCCGGTGGCGATTGGCACCTTTACCAGCAATGTTGACATGAAATCCGGCGCGCCCGCCTTTGGCACGCCGGAATATATGCGCGCCACGCAAATGACCGGGCAGTTGGTACGGCATTACAAACTACCGCTCAGGTCATCGGGGGTTTGTGCGGCCAATGTGCCCGATGGGCAAGCGATGTGGGAAACCAGCAATTCGCTGTGGGCGGCGGTGCAGTCTGGCACCAATATGGTGTATCACGCCGCAGGCTGGCTTGAGGGCGGCCTTATCGCCAGCCCCGAAAAATTCGTGATGGACTGCGAAGTGCTGCAGATGATCCAGCGGTATTTTGAGAAATCTGTTGTTGCTACAACGGAAGATGACCTTGCTTTTGATGCGATCAAAGAGGTTGGTGCGGGTGGGCACTACTTTGGCTGCCAACACACGCAAGACCGCTATTCTACAGCGTTTTACGCACCCTTTGTGTCCGATTGGCGCAATTATGAAGCTTGGAACATTGATGGCGCAGTCTGGACATCAGAACGCGCGCACCGGATTTACAAGCAGATCATTGCGGAATTTGAAGCCCCCGAAATGAACGGTGATCATAAAGAAGACCTGCGCCGATTTGTAGCCAAGCGCAAACAAGAGGGCGGCGCGCCGACGGATTTCTGATCTATTCCCACCAGGGATCAATTGCCGCGATGTCATCATCGCTCCAACCAAAGTGGTGCGCCATCTCGTGAATCAGAATATGCGTCACAAGGTCGGCCAGGCAAATATCCCCGCGCTCCACCCATTCATCCAGAATAGGCCTGCGAAACAACCAGATCACATCCGGCCCGGTTGGCTGATCCACCACCGATTTTTCGGTCAGCGGGATGCCTTGGTAAAGGCCGGTCAGCTCGTACGGGTCTTCAAGCGCCAAATCCTCATAATATTCGTCGGGAACAAAATCTTCGACGCGCAACACAACGAGGCTTGCCGCTGCCCGAAAAGCTTCGGGCAGGGTTGCAATAGCAGCCTGCGCCAGCGCTTCGATAAAGGCGGCGTCGGGGGCGTAAAATTTAACGTCATCATCATTCATTGGGCAACTTAACCGGTTTTCGCGGAGACGGGAATGCTGATCGTGTGGCACAGCTTTCGGGATAACTGGACAAATCGCCTGCCCTGTGACAGGGAAGACCCCTTCAAGGAGACCCGTCCGATGACCGCCGACAGACCCACCATTACCCGATTTGCACCGTCGCCTACCGGATATATTCATGTCGGTAACCTGCGCACCGCATTGATGAATTACCTGATCACCGCCAAGGCCGGGGGCACGTTTATTCTGCGGCTGGATGACACCGATCAGGACCGCTCGAAGCAGGAATATGCCGACGGCATTATGGAAGATCTGGAATGGCTGGGCCTGCAGTGGGACCGGGTGGAAAAGCAATCCTTGCGAATGGACCGCTACCGCGAGGCGGCGGATCAGTTGCGCGCAAACGACCGGTTTTATGAATGCTTCGAGTCGCCAGTGGAGCTGGATTTAAAGCGTAAAAAGCAACTGAATATGCATAAGCCACCGGTTTATGACCGCACGTCACTGCACCTGACCGAAGATCAGAAGGCCGCGATGCGGGCTGAAGGGCGCACAGGATATTGGCGGTTTCGGTTGGATCAGGAACGTATCAACTGGCCTGATGGCATTTTGGGGCCAATCTCGATTGATGCCGCCTCGGTGTCTGATCCGGTGTTGATCAGAGCCGATGGGCAGGTGCTGTATACCTTTGCCAGCTCGGTCGATGATATCGACATGGGCGTCAGTTTCATCGCGCGCGGGGCGGATCATGTGACCAACACCGCCACGCAAATTCAGATCATGCAGGCGATGGGGGGCACGCCGCCATCCTTTGCGCATCACAGCCTGTTGACGGGCGCGAAGGGGGAGGAGCTGTCCAAGCGGCTTGGTACTTTGTCCTTGCGCGATTTGCGGGCCGCTGGGGTGGAGCCGATGGCGCTGCTATCGCTGATGGCGCGGTTGGGGTCATCAAAGCCGGTGGAACTGGTGTCGTCGATGCAAGACCTGATCGACGGGTTTGATGTTGGCAGTTTTGGCGCGGCCCCAACGAAATTTGATGCCGAAGACCTGTTCCCGCTAACCCGTGCGCATGTGCAAAGTCTGCCGTTGTCAGCGGTTGCCGCGGATGTTGCGGCCTTGGGCGTGCCGGATACCCAAGCACAAGGCTTCTGGGATGTGGCCAAGGGAAACATCACGATCAAGGCCGACTTAGCCGGATGGTGGCACTTGTTCCGCGATGGGGCAGAGCCTTTGGTTGATGATGAGGACAAGGCTTTCGTAGCCGAGGCCTTGGCGATGCTGCCTGCCAAACCGTGGACGACCGCGACGTGGCATGACTGGACCGAAGTGGTGAAAGCGGCGACCGGGCGCAAGGGCAAAGGGCTTTACCGTCCGCTAAGACGAGCGTTGACCGGCTTGGATGCGGGGCCGGAGATGGCGGATGTGATGCCGATGCTGCAAGTGGTGCGCGGAATTTAGGGAAAAATAGCAGCGCATCGGCTTTGCTGATTTTGGGTCAGAAGCAGGCGCAAAGGAATTCCAGGGTTGTGGTCAAAAAATGCTTTGGTGTTTTTGTAACTCTTACGTGTCCGGGGGCGGTCTATGCAGACAAATCCTTTGCCAACTTTGTGCGAAACCATTTCTCTTGATCTTGTTTCGCGCGCCAGCGTTACCGGCACTGCGGATGAGCAAACTTTTGGTCCGTGGCTGGCAGATTATCTTAACGGCCTCGGCTGTTTCGGGCAAAACCCCGAAATCTGGACATTTCCCGTTGCCTCTGGTGATGCCCGGCTTGTCGTGGCCTTGCTGGTGCGGGGCAGCGGCGCGCAAACCGTGGTGTTGACAGGGCATTATGACACGGTTTCAATCCACGATTACGGGCATTTGCGGGCTTTGGCGTGTCAGCCCTATGCCTTGAAGGACGCGCTGCTTCAGCGGCTTTCCGGCAGCACCGAACCCGCCGAGATGCTGGCATATGCCGACTTGCAAAGTGGGGCTTTCTTGCCGGGACGTGGGCTTCTCGACATGAAGGCCGGGCTTGCCGCCGGGCTTGATGCCATGGCGCAAATCGCGGCGGACCAGGACTTTAGCGGCAACCTTCTGTTTCTTGCCGTGCCGGATGAAGAGAATGCCTCTGCGGGGGCACGGGCGGCGGCGGCATGCCTTGCAAAGCTGGCCGAAAGCAAAAGCCTGTCTATTATGGCCGCGATCAATCTTGATGCCATA
>JACMNW010000427.1 GCA_014378345.1 Pseudorhodobacter sp.
GCTGGAGTCAGCACGATCTCGCGGCGTTCCTGAAAACCGACAATGGCCCGAACCTGTTGCAAGGCTACAAGCGCGCCTCGACGATCCTCGCCCAAGCCGAAGCCAAAGACGGCGTTGAATATTCCTACGGCGCCGACGGGCGCTTTGCCGATTGTGACGAGGAACGCGCGCTGTTCGCCGCCCTTGATGCGGCAGAGGCCAAGATCACCCCGGCAATGAAAACCGAAGATTTCGCCGCCGCCATGGCCGCCATGGCAAGCTTGCGCGCGCCCATCGACGCCTTCTTTACCGCCGTGCAGGTCAATGCCGACAGCGAAATTCTGCGCCGCAACCGCCTGAACCTGCTGCACCGCATCCCCTCGCTTTGTGGCCTAGTGGCGGACTTGACCAAACTAGACGGCTGAAGGCTTTTTCTGTTCACAAATATCCCGGGGGTGGGGGGGCGGGCCCCCGCTCGTTGTCAACGCGTGCGGGGGTGCAAAACCCTTACCTGTGTCCGCGTGACGCTTGCGTGACAGGTCAAACCCACTATGCTGCGCTTGAAACCAAAGGTGCCGCAGTGCAGAAACTTGATACCTCCACCGATTTTGCCGAAATCACGCCCTCAGCGCCGATCAAGACGGCAACGCATGGCTGGCGGGCGAAGTGTTTGCAGCGGCTGGTGCGGCTTGATCTGCCGGTGCCAAAAACCGTCTCTTTGCCCGCAGCAACCGTCCGGGCGATAGCGGCGGGCAATCCGGTGGATTGCGAGGCGATCTTGGGGCATTTCGGCTCCGCCCCGCTGATCTCCGTGCGGCCCAGCCCTGAAAACCCCGATTGGGGCGGTCCGGGGTCAATGCTCAACATCGGGCTGAATGCCGCGCGGCATAAAACCCTGTGCGACAGCCACGGGCAGGCGGCGGGCGATGCGCTTTATCTGCGGTTTGTGCAAAGCTATGCTACCCATGTGGCGCGGCTGGAGCTGGACATGGACACCGGCAAAAACGGCGGCGCGCTGCAATCGGCGTTGCAAAGTTACAGCCGCGAAATGGATGAGGATTTTCCCGAAGACCCGGCAAAACAACTGGCCGAAGTGCTGCGGTCGATGGCGCGCGCGTGGGAAGGCACCTCGGCCCGCCTGCTGCGCCAAGCCAAAGGTGCGCCGGAAGGGGCGGGACTGGGGCTGGTGGTGCAGGAAATGGCGCAGGGGATAGGCCAAGGGATTTCGGGGTCTGGCGTCATTCAGTTTGTTGATCCGGTTACGGGCACACCGCGCATCATTGGGCGGTATCTGGGCCAAAGTCAGGGCCGCGATGCTTTGAAAACCACGGAAGCCATGTATCTTACGCGTGATCCGCGCGGGCCATCGCTGGAGGATCTGGCCCCGGAAATCTTCGCGGAATTAAGCATGTTTGGCGCAAGATGCCGCCAAAACCTGCGCGAGGAGATGCAGGTTGAATTCACCGTTGATGGTGGCAAGCTGGCGGTGCTGGATGCAGGGAAAGTGGCACGGTCGTCGCGCGCCGGGCTGCGGATTGCGGTGGACCTGGCTGATGATGGCGTAATTACCCGGTCAGAGGCGATTTTGCGGGTGGAACCGCGGGCCTTGACCGAACTGCTGCACCCGCAGGTCGACCCGCGGGGGCTGCGCGATGTGATTGTGCGCGGTATTGCGGCCAGTCCGGGTGGGGCTACTGGGCGAATTGTGTTTTCGTCTGCCGCAGCACAGGCATCGGCGGCGCGGGGTGAGCCGTGCATTCTTGTGCGCCGGGAAACCGCGCCAGAAGATATTCGCGGCATGCATTCGGCGGCAGCGGTGTTGACCGAACGCGGCGGCATGACCAGCCA
>JACMNW010000042.1 GCA_014378345.1 Pseudorhodobacter sp.
CGGATTTTAGCAGAGCGACCGGCAGCATCGATGGAAGGAGATAAATTCCCCGGCGTACCCACCGGGAATAACGTGCAAGCGGGCCTTTAAAATCCGAACGGCGCACCGTCACCGCGGCCTTGCCGGATCAAAACAGGTTCTGTGTCAGTGAGGTCGACCACTGTGGTCGCTTCCAGACTGCAGGCGCCGCCATCGATGACCAAATCGATCTGCTTCTCCAGACGCGCGCGGATATCTTCCGGATCGGACAGTGCATCCTCGTCGCCGGGCAAGATCAAGGTGGTGCCGAGCAGCGGCTGACCCAACTCTTCCAGCAGCGCATGAGCGATGCGGTTTTCCGGCACCCGCAGCCCAATCGTCTTGCGCGACGGATGACTCAAGCGGCGCGGAACTTCCTTGGTCGCTTCAAGGATGAACGTGTACGGACCGGGCGCGGTCGCTTTCAGCAGACGGTACTGACGGTTGTCAATTTTGGCGTATTGCGCGATTTCACTCAAGTCGCGACACAGCAGGGTCAGGTGATGCTTGTCGTCGACCCCGCGCAGCCGGCGCAGCCGCGTCACGGCATCCTTGTCGTCGAGGTGGCACACTAACGCATAGCAGGAATCGGTGGGCAATGCCACAATGCCGCCGGCGTGAATCACCTGTGCCGCCTGTTTGATCAGTCGAAGCTGGGGATTTTCCGGATGAAGTTGAAAAAACTGGGTCACGTGTCAGGTCGCGTTCAATTTTGTCGCAAGCCCTGCAGGGCGGCGATGCGTTCCTCGAGCGGCGGATGGCTGGAAAACAGGGCAAGAAAACCCGGCTTGTCGTTGATGCCCAGCGCAGCCAGCGATTGCGGCAGATTGCTGGGCTCGACGCTACCCAGACGTGCCAGAGCATTGACCATCGGTTGCGGCGAACCAAGCAACCGCGCGGACCCGGCATCGGCACGGAATTCGCGGTGCCGCGAAAACCAGGCAACGATGATCGAAGCGCCGATGCCAAAAACGATTTGCGAGATGAACACCGTGGCCATGTAACCGATACCAGGACCGCTATTGTCGCCGCGCGACAACGCCCGGTCGACCGCGTAGCCGACGATCCGCGACAAGAACACCACAAAGGTATTGACTACGCCCTGGACCAACATCATGGTCACCATGTCGCCATTGGCCACATGCGCGATTTCATGGCCGAGCACGGCTTCAACTTCATCCCGGGTCATGCCTTGCAGCAGACCGGTCGAGACCGCGACCAAGGCTGAATTTTTGAATGCACCAGTGGCGAATGCATTCGGCTCGCCCTCATACACAGCCACTTCCGGCATGGCGATACCGGCGCGCTGCGCCAGTCGGCCGACGGTCTCGAGCAACCAGGTTTCGGTGCTGGAAGCTGGGGCTGTGATGACTTGCGCACCGGTCGACCATTTCGCCATCGGCTTGCTGGTCAAGAGGGAAAAGATCGAGCCCGTAAAGCCGACCACCAGGGCAAACACCATCAACATCGGCAGATTCAAGCCGGCGGAGGTCAGGAATCGATTTACCCCCAACAGCGAAAGGACGATCGTCATCACAGCAATGACGGCGATGTTGGTACCTACGAAAAGCAGGATCCGCTTCATTACGAACACTCCAGGTTAAATGGAACGGCGCACTCGACAGCGCCGCTCGGAACGTTCGCCGAGTGCGCAACAGATGCGGGTAATTAATTAAAATTCAAGAACCTCCGAGTGTCAGAGTCGCGAAACTCAAGTCTTGTAGAACGCATCAAACCCGGATTGCATGGACTGCGCGAATTTCCCTACGTGGCGTTCGCACGTCTACCAGTCACGCCAGATCGGCACCAGTCCAGGCGGACATGGCGGCAAGGTGCCGA
>JACMNW010000428.1 GCA_014378345.1 Pseudorhodobacter sp.
CGTCGCCCCGCGAAATCGGCAACGGCCGCAGCAATCAATTGTTTGAAGTGTCTGTCGACGGCGGCTTTGAGAAAAAAGTGATGGACGCGCAGGCTTTCGAGGGTAAATGGTCGACAGACGGCAGTCGCTTGGCCTATCGCCCCTATCGCGGAGCCCACGCGGGGGCGTGCGGCTGGCGCCAGCATCGTGGCGGTAGTACGCCACCGGTGGGGATTATCAATCTCGCTAACAACACGCTCGAAAAAATTCCGCACGTCAATGCGTCTGACACTAATCCAATATGGGTGGAAAACGACGTGGTGTTTATTTCCGACCGTAACGACGGTGCTGCCAATTTATTTTTGTACAACAGCAAGTCCAAAGATTTACGGCAACTGACCAGGGAAACCGTTTGGGACGTGCGTAATGCGAGCGCCTTTGGCAACGCTGTTGTTTACGAAGTTGGCGGACGCTTGAAGGAGCTCGATGTCCCCTCTGGTAAAAGCCGCGACATTCCCGTCAGCATCAAGGCGCAGTCCGTTCAGGCGCGCACGCAATGGAAGGACGCCAGCGGCAATACCACCTCGGCGCAACTTTCGACGACCGGCAAGCGCGTGGTAGTGAGCGCCCGTGGCGATATTTTCACCGTGCCGGTCAAGGATGGCTCGGTGCGTAACATCACGCAAACCTCCGGCGTTCGCGAAAAGGAGGGATTGTGGAGTCCGGACGGAAAGCGCGTGGCCTATCTTTCTGACGCCGGCATGCAACACAAGTTGGTGCTGCGCGATCAGGCGGGCCTGGATAAACCGCAGACGATTGAGCTGGGCAAAATTGGATACTTCACGCTGTTGGCATGGGCACCGGGTGGCAAGACCATCGTTTATCAGGATAACCATCTCAATCTATACGCCATCAGTCTCGACAAAGGCAGCATCAAACTCATCGATAACCGCAAGCGCCGCGGACTTTTCAATGTCGCGGTTTCGCAGGATGGCCGCTGGCTGGCGTACACCGTCGCGGGCGAGAATCTGTTTAACCAGATTCGTATCCACGATTTCACTACCGGTAAAAGTGTTACGGTCACAGACGGTTTGAGCCACGCTGACAGTCCCGTTTTTGGCGGCACCGACTATTTGTACTTCACTGCCTCGATCAATTCTGGTCCCGCGCAAGTTGGCCTCGATATGTCCAGCCAGGAGCGACCGGTGCGCAATGGCATTTACGCACTCGTGCTCGCCGCGGACGGCAAGTCACCATTCGCCCCCAAGGGTGGCGATGAGGAAGACAAAGCCGCCAAGGACGCTGCGAAGGATGGCCCGAAAGATGGTGAGAAAGACGGCAAGGACAGCAGCAAAGACGATAAGACCGCCAAGCCCGATGCAGCGAAAAGCGGTGATGGAAGAGACGACAAAGGCAAGCCAGACGCCGCCGCAAAACCACCCAAGCCGGTACGCATCGATTTTGACGGCCTGCAAAACCGCGTGGTGGCGCTGCCGCTCGCCGAACGCAACTACGATGCGCTAGCGGTGGCATCCGACGGCGCGCTGTTTTATCTGGAGCGCAGGCAGCCCGGCGCCAGCAATGATCCGCCGGAACCGGAATCGACCGGCAATGGCGAGCTGTATCGCTACAGCTTTGAAGACCGCAAAGGGCGCGCGTTAAAGACGGGCGTTGCGCTTTTCAGCATCAGCGCCGACGGCAAGAAACTTTTGCTCCAGTACAACAAAGGCCGGCTTGAAATCACCGATGCAACCGACAAATTCGATGCCAAACCCATTGACCTTGCGCAGCTGGGCATGCCGGTCAATTCGCAGGAAGAATGGCAGCAGATTTTTGATGAAACGTGGTGGATGCAGAAGGAATTTTTCTACGACGCCAATCTGCACGGCATCGACTGGAACGCCATTCGTGCACGCTATCAGCCGCTGCTTAAGCATGTGCAACGACGGGAAGACCTGAATGATTTGCTGATGGAAATGATCGGCGAGCTGCAGGTCGGTCACAACCGCATCGGCGGCGGCGATACGCACAAGGAAAAGCCCGTCACCGTCGGATTGCTGGGTGCGGATTTCAGAGTTGACAATGAACGCTATCGCATCAAGACCATCTACCGCAGCGACCGCTGGAATCCCTTTATGAAAGCGCCGCTCGCCGTGCCCGGCCTGGGGCTGAAGGAAGGTGACTACATATTGGCGGTCAACGGGCGTGCGGTGACGGCCAAGCAAAACCTGTATGCCTTTCTGGAAAACACCGTCGGCAAACAAGTCAGCCTGACTGTTGGGTCGGGCGCCACCGGTAAAGGCGCGCGCAATATCGTTGTCGAGCCGATCGCCAACGAAGCGTCGCTGCGCCATTGGGACTGGATCGTGCGCAATCGTCAGTATGTGGACAAGGTCTCGGGTGGCAAGGTCGCGTATGTGTATTTGCCCGACACCGGC
>JACMNW010000043.1 GCA_014378345.1 Pseudorhodobacter sp.
CTGGATGCTGCCATTCGGACTTTTGCTTTTGGCGGTTGATGTGCCTGTGCTGCGGGGCCCGATATCGGTGCTGGTGGTCCGTTCGCGCCGCCGGATAAACAAATGGCGTAGTCGGTGGCGCAGGCGGTCATAGGCGGGCAGTCGGTTACGCGACCCGGATCAGCCCCGCCAAGCCGGTTTTTTGATGTTCGATCACATGGCAATGGAACACCCAATCGCCAGGATTATCGGCAACAAAGGCCACCTCGACAGTTTCATCCGCGCGCAGTAGAGCAGTGTCCGACCAATGCGGCGGAAGGTCGCGTTGGTTTGATGACAGCAGCTTGAACGCCATGCCATGCAGGTGAATGGGATGATCATTCTTCGTTTCATTCTTCATACGGAAGATGTAGGATTTTCCGAGTGTAATTTCTGCCAATGGAGCCAAGGGGTTGGCGGGGTCAGGTGCGCCTTCGCCGGGCCAAAGTTTGCGGTTGATCGACCAGAACCGATAGGGCGTATCGCCGCAAATGCCGCTTGTGCCAGCGGTGCCATCGGGTGACCAGCCAATGGTGAAATCAACGCGCTGGGCGGTGGCAAGATCAGGTTCCGAAAGTGGGTTTGCGGGCAAGGGTTTTATGTCTGCAACCAAGCGTCCAAGGGTTGGGCCAGTGGCGATCAGCGTTGCCACGGTCTTTTGTGCGCCGCCGGGCAAGGCCATATCGACTGTGACGATACCGCCCTCTGCCGGCATCACAATGGCCAGATCGCTGCGCTGGCCGGGTGCCAAGATGACGGGCCATGTGCCGGGGGCTGCTACGGGTTCGCGGTTTTTCGGGGTGGGCAAGTCGGCGATTGCGTAGGGTGCTGGAACCGGATGGCCATCGGCGGCAATCACCCGCACCTCGGCCCCGGTGACGGCAATCTGGAACACGCGGGTTACGTCTGTGGCCGCCAAGCGCAGGCGTAAAAGGCCACCTGCAGGCGCGGTGATGTGAAGATCGGTTTGCCAGTTGGCGGTGGTAACAGTGCCAAGTGTGCCACCCCGCACTGCGTTGCGGGGCTTGGTAAATTCAATGAACTGACCATCGTTGCCAAGCCGGAAATCGCGCAGCTGGATTACCTCATCGGCATCATAGCCCGGGTCTTGCGCCTCATGCACCACCACCACGCCCGCCAGCCCGCGTGCGATTTGTTCCAGCGTGTTGCAATGGGGGTGGAACCAATAGGTGCCCGCGTCTTTGGGGGTTAGATCATAGGTGTAATCTTCACCAACACCGATGGGCATTTGCGTCAAGTAGGGCACGCCGTCTTGGGCATTGGGGCCGCGAAGTCCATGCCAATGCACGGTTGTTACCTCTTCCAGCCGGTTTTGGGCGTGGATCAGGACGTGCTGGCCTTGGGTCAGGTGTAAAACAGTGGGGCCAGTGGGGCCGTACCCCATCATCGCAGCTGTGGGCAATGTGGGCATGATTTCGCAGGTGGTCCTGCCGATTGGCAACGTGATTTCTGCAGCGGCAGTTGAGGCGCGGGCATAACCAAGGGCCGCCGCGCCAAAGCCAAAGGTGCCAAGTTTCAGCAGATTTCGACGCGATAAAGCCAACATTAGGCACCCAAATGAAAGAAGCTGGCTACAGCAGAAGGGTGCCTTTGCGGGGCGCGCCTTGCCATTGATTAATTCTTACTATTATCATCGGGAATTAGGCGCGTCTATGGGTTTTGCCCCGGCTGTTTGTCGCAGCACTTAGGGCCGCGCGCGGGCCGCAAGCCAAGCCTGCCACCCATCCACTGACCCTGCAAAGACGTTGGTATCCACCGGGCCATTTACCCCTGGTACGCCACTTGTGCTGCTGTATTGCCAAAAGGTCCACGGCTGACCCGGATAGGTGATCGATGGGTGACCCGCGACCGAGCGTAGCCAGAATTCAGTGCGCGGAATGCGCCCCATTTGGTTGGTCGCAAAGAATTCTGGCGATGTGTAAATCAGCGGGCGTTGGCCGTAATGCTTTTCAATGATATCCAGGAAAGTTTCCGCCTCGGCCCTCACGTCGGCTGCACTGGGGCGCAGGGTGCAGGTAGGCGAAAACGGCGTCCATTCCATATCCAGCACCGGGGGCAGGGCGCGGGGGCTTTTTGGTACGTTGTGGATGAACCAGCGCGCCTGCTCTGTTGCGGGGCGGCAGAAGTAAAAGAAATGGAATGCCCCGCGCGGAATGCCAGCGGCAGCGGCGCCTTGCCAGTTGGCGGCGAAGGCCAGATCAAGACCATCGCCGCCCTCCGTCGCTTTGAGATAGGCAAAAGATACCCCCGATGGGGCAGCGGTTTGCCAATCAATCGCACCCTGATAGCGGGCGGCGTCTATGCCGTGGACTGGGTATCTTTTCGGATGCTTGCCCGCGAAATCCTGTGGATCAGAATCGGTGAAATTGGATTTTACGACGCGGGCCTGCGAAGCGTTTTGGTTTTGGACAGGTGCGGGGCGGCCACAGCCTATCAGCAGGGCGAAAAGCACGGGCAGCAGGACAAGACGGGTGGAATGCTGCATCGGGTGGCCTTTTTGATATCTCCGCAAAGATTGCGCAGAAACAAGCCGCAGTCTCCGGATATCTTGGGGTATGCGCGGAATACGCCGTGTCAGGGTGCCCGGCCGATCAGCATCAGGTTGTTTGCGGGCATTTGGGTGATGCGGGTGGCAAGGTTTGCTTGACCAAACTGCGCTTCTACCCAAGCGAGGTCTTTGTACCCAATGCTTGGATCTTGCGCGCGCAGGCTGGCGTCAAACGCCGCGTCGCCGTCAGATGTGGTTTGGCCATCGCGAAGGAACGGGCCATAGACCATCAGTTTGCCCTTCGGGCGCAACGCGCGGGCAGATTGTGACAGGATGGCGGCGGCAATATCGGTTGGGATCAGATGCAACAAGTTGATGATCAGCACCACGTCTTGCGCAGGCCAATCCTTGGCCCAACTGGGGCTGGCTGCATCCAGCACGACGGGCGGGCGCAGATTTGGCTGTGGGTCATGTGCTGCCCAAGCGATTATGGATGTTAGATTATCTGGGTTGGCATCAGTCGGTTGCCAGATCAATCCCGGCAGCGCCTTTGCGCCAGCGGCTGCATGTTGGCCAGAGCCGGAAGCGATTTCAAGCAGCGTACCCTTTGCCGGAGCCTCGAGGTGGAGCACGTCCAGAATAGCGGCCTCGTTGCGCATGGCCGACGGTGCATGTCGACGCCCGTCGATGGAGATGTCAGCCCCGCTGTCTGGTAAGCGCAGGGTCATAAAAACCGTCTTGGCGATAACGCCGCGATCAAGGTTTTTGATGCATCCGGCGTGGTCCCGGTGATCAGATCGGCGGCAAGTTGGCTTGCAGCAGGGCAGGACTGAAAGCCGTAACCGCCTTGACCGGCGAGCCAGAAGAAAGTGGGATCAACGGGATCAGCCCCGATAACAAGCACGCGGTCAGGTGAAAACGTACGCAGGCCTGCCCAGTTTGATAGCAGGCGGGTGACGGGTTCTGTGACCATTTCTTCATACCGCGCCAGTCCTTCGGCCAGCACCATGTCGTCGGCCCAGGCATCATGCGGTTGCATCAGATGTTCTTCGGCGGGCGATACGATCAGCGCGCCTGCATCGGGTTTGGCGTACCATGTTTCGCCTGCGCCAAACATCATCGGCCATGCCGATACATCGTGCCCCCCGGGGGCAGGAATGCGGGCCATCGACCGGCGCAGGGGCGTAAAGCCAAGCGGTGCAATGCCAGCCATTTTGGCAATGTCGTCAACCCATGCGCCTGAAGCGTTAATCAAGGTTTTGGCCGAGTAGTCACCGCTTGGCGTGGTGACCTGCCAGCCATTGAGCGTTCGTGAAATAGCGGTTACACGGGCATCCGTCACGATATTTGC
>JACMNW010000429.1 GCA_014378345.1 Pseudorhodobacter sp.
CGCGACGACACCGGGCCGTGTTGATTTGCCCATTCCGACACCGTCAGGTCCGGGTCGGGCCGCATGCCCCGGCGCCACATGCGCAGGATGTCCTCTGCGCCGTCAAACCCGAGGTCGAGATCAGCGGTCGGATATTCAGCATCACCCGAGAGGAACTAGTAGATCTGCAAGGGCAGCGAGTTGTTCTCTGACATGGGTTTGCAGCACACTTTGCAGGATCGCGGCCTCGATCATCACCGGACTTCCCGATTGCTTTTCCACCTCCGCCACCACTTCGGCCGCCATCAACGCCGCCACACGGGCAGCCATGTCACCCAGACATCGCATTCCTGCCGCGCCAGGCGGAACACCAGCGCCTCGGCGCGCACCCTGTCGATCAGCGTACCCTTCTTCTTCTGGATCGCCAGCTGACGTTCCTGCGCCTGATAAACCGTCAAGGCAGTCCGGGCCTTCAGGTACGACGAACTGTCGGCTGGGCCAGAAAAGCCACTGTCGCAGCCACCCGTGCTACGGCGCTGCTGGTCCGGGTTCGCCATGTCCGCACGACACACATCGGACGCAGCCGCATTGATTGACCCTTTGCTGTAAACCACCAGCCGCCCGGCTTTGCGCGCTATCTAAATCGCCCCGCGCGACGGTCCGGAATGGCTGGAATATTCCCGCTTTGACATACCTTCCATGGAGATTTTTTCTTACCTCAATATATTGTAATTAAACGGAAACAGTTCTGTTATTCAGTCGATTACACTCCCGCATAGAGCGATTCTCGGATCAAGAAATCACCCTCCGGATTGGGGATCAGATCATGACCGAAACGACCGAAACCAAAAGCGCCGTACCCGAGGCGCTGATCCTCGACATTGCCACCAGACACGTCTTCATCGAGACGCTTGAGTCTCGGACCCGCGACCAGTTGTATTTCCATGATGTCGCCGTCTGGACGATGCGCGCCGCCCTGACCGAAGCCTCCGTCGCAGGCCTCCCCGTACAGTTTCGTCAGATGCTCGCCGCGATGACTTGCTCTACCTGCCGCGCTTGTCGGCGACCAACCAGATCACCGAGCCGATGGTCAGCCGCGCGCCGATCATCGGCTCCACATTGGACGCCTCGACGAGTCCCTTGGCGACCAGCGCCGTGCCAGCAACGGTCAGGATCTGGCGGATCAGGGCGAGGATTGCAGGTTTCAGCGTGATGCTCTCCTGTTCAGATTTCATTGGTGGTGGTGAGGAATTCGCCCGGCTTCATCGTCGGCAGGCGTTGCAGGCGCGGGAGATAGGTCGCGGGCCAGCGCGCGCCGAGCAGGCGCGACTTGTTGCGCGCCCAGTAGGGATTTGTGCCCAGCGCATCCAACAGGGGTTCATCGGGCGGGCTCATGCGGATGCAGGTTTCGACAAAGTTGCCGCACCACGAGGTTTTGGACGGATCGCCCAAGCTGCGGCCGTCGCGCTTCAGCCAATCCATCAGCCATGTGCGGTCGCGGGCCTCATTGCGGCCGAGGGCAGTTTTTGCCTCGGTGATCCAAGGCAAAGACCATTGCGGTGCAAATGAAGCCGCCTGACCGTTGGCGGCAATCATCTGCCGAAGCGCGCGGGCGGTTCGGACGCCCCAATGGCCGTCAATTGCGCTTGGCCTATGGCCAAGTATGTCCAACCCGCTCTGGATCAGGCGGATGGCGTCGTCTGGGTCTGTGGTCACGGGACCGCTCTTTCTGCCCATTGCCGGGCAACAAAAAACCCGCGTTGCGGGCGGGTCGGGGTGGTCGCGGTGATGTGAAAAGCCGGTTGAAGCGTAGGCGCTTTGGCCGGTGCGCCAGTTCGCGCAGCAGTGTGCTCGTCTCACGGGCCTGCTGTTTCAGCTCGTTGATCGACAGCGACAGCGCATCAAAGCGCACGTCCTGCCGGGCAGCACTATTTTCCAGAACCCTCAGAGAAATCCAGCGTGGCGGTTTCCAGCAATAGCGTCGTCGGACGACCGGCATCGTCGGCGGCATAGACCACGATCTTACCCAAGGCTGCGGCCACCGCGGCGGTGACGTTGACCGACAGCCGGTCGATGGTCAGATTGCCGCGCGGAATGAAGGGGAACAGATCGACCCGGTCGGGGGCACCCGCAAGCGTCCCGGTGGCGCTGCCCGAGCCCATGGTCGTCGGCACGAAATCACCCGTTCAATGACTTAAGAGTTGCTCTCTTTTGGTCTCAGCGGCTGTCTGAATCCATCGCAACACTTAGAGATCAAACCAGTGTCGTCCAGCCCTGAGGGCGATGGCACGCTATCGCGACCTCTGCGTGATCGCCATCACTGCCCGGATGGGCGGCGCAGCATGAAAATCAACCGCAATTTTTGCCCCGGCGATTGCTACGTTTATGATTTCGGGCTCTGCAGCTACGAGAACCGCCGGGCGCAAGTAGATCCGGCGCAGGATGCGTCATACTTCGGCACATGGGCCAAACCCGACCCATATGATGATTTTCATCTGTTGCGAGGGCGGCACGACCTTGAAAGAGGCCGCGTCACCCGATGTGTTTGCCGCTGAATTGCGCGAGATTGATGCTTGGAACAGAGCGAACGGCTACCCTTAATAAACCGTCCGTTGCGGTCGAGCTACGACCAAAAGGGTTGTCCATTTCAAAGGCTTGTCGGCTAAGCTATTGCACGCAATAGACTATTGAAAATCCTGGTCCATAGGCTCACTGCCTGCAAGGATAACACTGGGTCTTATCCAAATCGCCGTATCCCCCCGTCCTACCCAAAGGTCTGCCTGCACTGTATCTTGCAGCGGTTTCGCAGAATGATACAGCGACCCGGACTGTCCGGCCACGGTCTGACGGATATCAAAGGTTTCACCGCGCGGATTTGTCGTCATCAAAACCATCGCTGCATCTGCCGGAAGCGGGTCAGGCGTCACAATCTGCACCACCGCTTGCACGTCTCGTTTTAAGGGGAAATATCCACCGGCTACCAGCGTTTGCCATACTGCGACGCCGATCAGACCAAATCCCGCCAACGGGATCACCGGTGCTGATTTTACAATCAATGCCAGCCTATCGTTGATTGACCGTTCATCGGCCTGCATTCAAGTGCAGGTCGCATTTTGGCATAAACATGGTCAGTATCAAGGATGCCTTATGCTGCATCGTGCCACTGCCCCGCTTATGGTGAAGGGTTGATCGCCAGCGTGGTAACAGGGTGTTGCGGGGCGAAAATTGTCTGGCCAGCAGATCGTGCCGCCCCAGCGCTCAGCCGCACACCAAAAATCATTGAACTTTCATTCGGCAATCACCGCGGCAGGCAACAATTGCACTGCAGAAGCTGAAAAGCGGCACTGCAATCCTTGATAGAGACACCCAAATTTCATGATTGCGCCACTTTTGGAAACCACATGGTAGATTAAGCGGCTTCAATGTTTGCGGCACTGATATAACAATAGATTATTGAATTTTGCCTGCGGGGGCAGGGTTCAAAAACGCCACCGGGCCAGAACGCACAGGAAGAGACCTTGGATTATTCTGCAGTTATTATCCTCGCTTGCGTTTTCATTCCGCTTGAAAGGCTTTTGCCGATGCATGCCGGCCAGGGCATACTGCGCCGAAATTGGGCAAATGACCTGTTTTATCTTTTATTCAACGGTTTTGTCGTGCGCGCAGGGTCTATTCTCGTTTTTGGCGCGGCCATGGCCGCCTATCGCACCTATGTCGATGCATCGCATGTCGCATGGGTGGCGGAACTTCCGATTTGGCTGCAAGTCGTCGCGGTAATGGTTATCGCCGACATTGGCTATTACATTGCGCACCGCAGCTTTCACGCGATACCGTTTCTGTGGAAGTTCCATTCGGTGCATCACAGCGTTGAGGAAATGGATTGGCTCGCCACCCACCGCGTGCATCCTGTCGATCAGATTCTGTCCAACGCGATGGCGTTTCTGCCGATTTATTTCATTGGATTCTCACCCATGGCGATCGGAATTCATGTCGCCATTTATCAAGCGCAGGCTTTGCTTTCGCATTCCAACGTTC
>JACMNW010000430.1 GCA_014378345.1 Pseudorhodobacter sp.
CCGCCAGATCGATTGGCAGGGCAAGGCCGTGCTGGACCTGGGATGCGCCGGGGGCTTCATGGCAGAGGCGCTGGCGCAGCGAGGCGCGCAGGCGACCGGCATCGACCCCGCAACCGACGCTATCGACGCCGCCCGCGCCCATGCCCGCGAGAATGGCCTGCGGATAGGCTATGATGTGGGCATGGGTGAGGCCCTGCCCTATGCCGATGCCAGCTTTGATGCCGTGGTCTGCGTCGATGTGCTGGAGCATGTGGCCGACCTGCCCAAGGTTCTGGCCGAGGTCGCCCGCACACTGCGCCCCGGCGGGCTGTTCTTGTTCGACACGATCAACCGCAATCCGTTGGCACGGTTGGCAACGATCACCATCGCCGAAGATCTGCTGCGCCTGCTTCCGCGGGGTACGCATGATCCGGCCATGTTCATCAAGCCTGCCGAACTGCGCGCGGCGATGCAGGCCGCGGGATTGGTGCCGGGTGCGACCACCGGTCTTGGCCCGCGCGGGATCAACCGCCGGTTTGATCTGACCTTTGGCCCCCTGCCGCTGACTGCCATCCTTTACATGGGCGTCGCGCGAAAACCCGTTGATGTGGGGTCTGTTGGATGACCGACCTGCCGCGCGAAAACGTGCAATCCTACCCGCGCCCCCCTGTGTTGGAACCGGTGCCCCAGCGGATCATCATCCGGCTTGGTGGTGTGATCGCGGCTGACACTACCCGCGCCCTGCGGGTGTTGGAAACCCACCACGCGCCAACCTTTTACCTGCCGCCCGACGATATCTACGCCACACTGCACCCGGTGCAAGGCAGCAGCTTTTGCGAATGGAAGGGTGTCGCGCGCTATTTCGACGTGCTTGCGGGGTCTGTGACAGCGCCTCGCGCCGCTTGGGCCTATACCACCCCCACCGTCGGTTTTGCGGCAATTGCGGGGTATGTGGCGTTTTATGCCGCCCAGATGGACGAGGTCTGGGTCGGCGATTTGCGCGTCATCCCGCAACCGGGTAATTTTTATGGCGGCTGGGTCACGCCCAACTTGGACGGTCAGATCAAGGGTGCGCCGGGAACGCAGCATTGGTAGGATCAGCTTGGCGAGAGCGGGCGGAAGGGCGAACATGTCGATGCGCGGTCTGAACTTCGTCTTGATTGTGACGGTTCTGCTGGGCGGAGTTCTCCCGTCTGCCATGGCCGAAGAACGCACAAGCGGGGATGCCTTGATCGAGGATTTCACAATGCAACCGGAGACCCGTTGGCGTTTCTTTACCGATCAGGTGATGGGGGGCAGATCGACCGGCAGCGTCACTTTTGTGCAAGAAGACGGGCAGGCCTTTGCGCGCATGGCAGGCCGCGTCAGCACGGCCAACCGGGGCGGGTTCATTCAGATGCGGTTGGACCTGCCCTCCCCGCCGCCCTATGGTACAATCGGTGTGCGGCTTGTCGTGCGCGGCAACAGCCAGCGCTATTACGTGCACATTCGCACCACCGGGACGCTGTTGCCGTGGCAGTACTATCAGGAAGGTTTCGAGGTGACCGAAGGCTGGCGCGAAGTACGCCTTCCGCTGGACGCTTTCGCAGCTTCCGGCGCGCTTTTGCGCAGCGTGCCCGCTGCCGACAGCCTGACATCGATTGCCGTTGTTGCTTACGGGCGCGACCACGACGCCCGGATAGACGTCCGCGAGGTGGGGTTTTACTAAGCCGCATGTCCGTGATCTGTGCATTTCGTTTTAGCCGACATCACATTACTGGAAGACATCTCATCATCTTTGGACGGTGCAGGGAACTTGCAGAAGACCACACAAGTGAAACACAGGTCCGATGTAATCGCGCACGATCGACACCAGCACAAGGAAGCAGCCATGCCGAGCAGGGTACGTGAGAAACGTCTGGTATCGAAAGATGGCTGCCCCGCGATCGACCGTTCCGGCACCATCGCACCTTTTGTCCTGTGCCCTGATCCAACAGGCTGGAACCTCAACGGTTCAGCGCTATCTTTCTTTTTGCGCAAAGACACGGCGCACTCTTCGGATAGAAGATGTCGGTCAGCGAAAGGATCAGTACTTTGACTAACAACATAAAGACGTTCACCGTTCACGCATGGAATTTCGTGTTTAATCATAATGTAAGCCCGCTGCGCCATATTCCTGACGTGGGCGTCCGTCACTATGTTCTGCAAATATTGGGGCTGATGTGGGCGGTAAGTTTCTCGATCGCGATTGGAAGTTATACGTTTCTTGCGATCAGCATCCTTGGCCACTCGATCTTGATCGCAGCGGCGGCAATTACTGTCGCGACGTTCACGGTTGCGGCGAAACGGCCTAAAGTGTTCATGCGCGGAGCAGGGCGTCGTTCTGATGGCGAACATGAATAAACTTGGCCAGTGTCCGGTAACAGATCAAGACTGAGAATGGCCTGAAAGTGTCTTTAGGCAAATTATCGGCTGCGTCGCGGGGTCTTTATCCATCATGTAGCCTGGTTCAAAATACGGCGTAAAACGTCATTCACCAAATCGAATTGGGAAAACACGACATGCGAATATTGATCGTTGGTGCCAGCAAAGGCATTGGTTTGGAAACCACACGTCAGGCGCTCGCCGCAGGATATGACGTGCGCGCTTTGGCAAGATCCGCAGCATCAATCAATCTGTCCGATGCGAAATTGGAAAAGGTACAGGGGGACGCGCTGAATAAACCAGATGTTGAAGCAGCACTTGCCGGGGTCGATGCAGTCATCGTAACGCTTGGCGTGAGCTTGGGCAGTTTATTCAAGCCAGTACACCTGTTCTCTGACGCGACGCGTGTGCTTATCGCGGCAATGAAGGACAAACGGGTCAATCGGCTTATTTGCGTCACTGGGTTTGGGGCGGGCGACAGCCGTGCAAGCATTGGTTTTCTGCAGCGTGTCCCGTTTCAGATTGTGTTTGGCCGTGCCTATGACGACAAGAGCCTGCAAGAACAGATGATCAAGGAAAGCGGTCTTGATTGGACGATCGCGCGGCCCGGAGTGCTGTTGAGTGGACCGCGAACAGGGCGCTACAAGGTTCTTCGCGACCCGTCAGAATGGCGGAACGGGATTATCAGCCGCGCGAATGTTGCCGACTTCCTTGTCAAACAAATCGAGGATCACAATTTGTTTGGGGCCTCGCCTGTATTGGTCAACTGATCGCGGCCATTCGGCGCACACATTACCCCCCGGTAAACCCGGGGCTGTTTGAACAATCTGCGGCTTCTGGGTTGAAGCACCGTAGTTCAGATATACCAATGGTTTGCCATTGGCCTGCCGCCAAACAATCGAAAAATCCCTGCTGATCGTTTCTATCGCAGGCTTGGCTTGACACATTCGCAGAAGCCCAAAGCGCCAACCGCATA
>JACMNW010000044.1 GCA_014378345.1 Pseudorhodobacter sp.
AATCCCCAAGCCCGGGTGCAGGCCAGCACTTGGGCCGCAAAGGCCTCGTTCAACTCGATCACGTCGAAATCGCTGGGGGTAAGGCCGGTTCGCGCGCTTAGACGGCCCTGCGCCGCTATCGGGCCCAGCCCCATGACGCGCGGGGCCCCGCCGGCGCTGTCCGCTTGGCCAAGGCGTGCGATAGGCTGCAAGGCGTAGCGCTTGACAGCAGTTGCCGAGGCCAAAATCATCGCACAGGCGCCATCATTGAGGCCCGCCGCATTGCCAGCGGTTACAGTGCCATCGGCGCGAAACGGCGCGGGCAGGGCGGAGAGTTTTTCAAGAGCGGTGGCGCGGGGGTGTTCGTCCAATTGGACCACCAGCGCCTCGCCCTTGCGGGCTGTCAGGGTGACGGGCAAAATATCCGCCGCGTGCCAGCCTGCATCATACCGTGATTGGCTGCGAACCGCATAAGCGTCCTGATCCACACGCGAGATGCCGTGATCTGCTGCCACGTTTTCCGCCGTTTCTGGCATCGATTCCACGCCATAGGCGGCGGCGATGCGCGCGTTCACAAACCGCCAGCCGATTGTGGTATCAAACATCTGCGGGGCACGCCCATATGCCGTATCCGGCTTTGCCATCACAAATGGCGCGCGGGTCATCGATTCGACGCCGCCGGCAATGATGACATCTGCCCCATCGCGAATGGCACGCGCACCACAAATGACCGCATCAAGCCCTGATGCACACAGCCGGTTCACCGTCATCGCAGGCACGCTTTCTGGCAGCCGCGAAAGCAGCACGGCCATCCGCGCCACGTTGCGGTTATCCTCCCCCGCCTGATTGGCGCAGCCAAAGATCACCTCATCCACCACCAGACCGGGGTGCAAATCCAACAGGCCATCTATCACGTGGGCCGCCATATCATCGGCGCGCAGACTGGCCAGCGCGCCGCCATAACGCCCAATCGGGGTGCGGCGGGATGCGCACAGAAAAACTTCGGTCATGCAATCACCTTCAAGACAGGGCTGGCTCCGTCAGGGCGTGGCTTGGCACATAGCGACCTTTCAGATGCGCAGGCGCGCGCGCTTCCAGCGCCGCAAGTGCGCCCAGAATGTGGACTGCACCATGGGCGCGCAGGGCGGCAAATGGCCCGCGCGGAAAGTTCATGCCCAGCATCACCGCGGTATCAATGCTGTCTTGCCCAACATCGCCCTCAGCCAGTAACGACGCCGCTTCATTGATTAAAACCGCCTCGATCCGCAGCGCAATATCGGCGGCATTGGCCGGGGCTGGCCCCAGTTTGGCGGGATACACAAACCCGCGCCCGGTTTTGCGGCCCAGATCGCCACGTGCCACATGATCGCGCATCGTGTCAAATACATGGTACCGCGGATGCTTGCCCATGGCCGCAAACAGCCCTTCGGTTGCCGCCAGATTGATATCGGCTCCGATCAGATCAATCAGCGATAGCGGCCCAATTTTATAGCCATGCGCCAGCATCGCGGCATCAATATCCGCCGCAGAAATACCTTCTTCCAGCATTGCCAGCGCCTCGCCATAAAAGGGGCGTGCGCAGCGGTTTACGATAAACCCCGGGCGGTCCGGGGCGACTATCACCACTTTGCCCGCATCTTCCAGTACGGCCCGGCCTAGCTGCAATGCGGCACCCGACGTACCTGCATGCCCGACCAGTTCCACCAGCTTCATCGCAGGCGCGGGGTTGAAGAAATGCATCCCCAAAACCCGGTCAGGCCGAAACAACCCTTCCGCCAAAGCGGCCACCGATAGAGACGAGGTATTGGTTGCAAACACCGTGCTGGGCGCCAAAACATTTTCCAGCGCCGCAAGCAGTTGGCTTTTGGCCGCCAGATCTTCGGTAATCGCCTCGATCACCAGCTCCGCGCGCAGCAATTCATCAAGACTGTCAACCAAGCGCAACCTGCGCAAAGCAGTATTGCACGCATCTTGGGTAAGTTTGCCCGCCTGCACACGGGCATCCAAACTGGCCGCCAGCCGCATCGGGGTGGTGGTAAGCAAGGGCGCATAGCCGTCGGTTGCAATCACCCGAAACCCGGCCATCAAGAACACTTGCGCAATTCCCAACCCCATAGTGCCAAGCCCCACCACACCAATCACTGGTTTGGGATTTTTGGGTTGCAAAGGGGCGATCTTGGTCATGTCGGCATCTTGCGCTTTCCTGCCAAAACTTCAAGAAATAAATTTCAAGCTTGAAATTGTTTTCAGAGAATGCAACGTTAGATTACCACGCGAAACAGTAAAAAGGAACGGGCATGAAGGTTCTTTGCCTTGGCGGTGGTCCGGCGGGCCTGTATTTCGCGATATCGATGAAATTGCGCGACGCGTCGCACGACGTGACGGTGATGGAGCGTAACAAGGCCAATGATACCTTCGGCTGGGGCGTTGTGCTGTCGGATGATGCGCTATCGAACATGGCAAAGAATGATGCTGTCAGCACGCAAAGCATCAAAGACCATTTCGCCTATTGGGATGATATTGCCGTGGTGCAGGGCGGTGTGCGTACCGTATCCGGCGGGCACGGTTTTGCAGGCATTGGGCGCAAGCAACTGCTGATCATTTTGCAAGCGCGCGCCCGCGAACTGGGTGTGAATTTGCAGTTTGAGACAGAGTTTAAGTCGGCCGAAGACTACCGGCGTGACTACGATGTTGTGGTTGCGACCGATGGTCTGAATTCCGCCGTGCGCCGGGAATTTGAGGGTGTGTTCAAACCCGATATTGATACGCGGCTGTGCAAATTTGTCTGGCTTGGCACCCATGCCAAATTCGACGATGCGTTTACGTTTATCTTTGAGAAGACCAAGCATGGCTGGGTTTGGGCGCATGCCTACCAATTTGATACCAACACCGCAACGTTCATTGTGGAGTGCAGTCAGGCGACCTGGGATGCCTGGGGCTTTGATGCCATGTCAAAGGAAGACACGGTCGAGACTTGCCGCAAGATTTTTGAGGGTCACCTGGGTGGCAACCCGTTGATATCAAACGCGGCACATTTGCGTGGGTCCGCCGTTTGGATGAATTTCCCCCGCGTGATTTGCGAACGCTGGTATCATGAAAACGTGGTTCTGATGGGCGACGCTGCGGCGACCAGCCATTTTTCCATAGGCTCTGGCACGCGGCTGGCGCTGGATTCCGCCATCGCCTTGGCGACCTATCTGCACACGGAACCCAGTATAGAGGCGGCCTTTGCCCGCTACCAGGACGAACGCCGGATTGAGGTGTTGCGCCTGCAATCGGCCGCGCGCAATTCGCTGGAATGGTTTGAGGAAGTGGAGCGGTATCTGGATATGCCGCCCGCGCAATTTGCCTATTCTCTGCTGACCCGCAGCCAGCGGATCAGCCACGAAAACCTGCGCTTGCGCGACCCTGCATGGCTGCGCGGCGCGGAAGATTGGTTTGCGGTAAAAGCAGGCGGCACAGAGGGCCGCGCACCGATGTTTGCGCCGTTCCAGCTGCGCGGGATGCGGTTGGCCAACCGGGTGGTTGTGTCGCCAATGGCGCAATACCGCGCGGTGGACGGCAATCCGGGCGACTGGCATTTCGTGCATTATGCGGAACGTGCCAAGGGCGGGGCAGCGCTGGTTTATACCGAAATGACCTGCGTGTCGGCGCATGGCCGCATCACGCCGGGCTGCACCGGGCTTTACACGCCAAAGCATGAATTGGCATGGAAACGGATCAACGATTTCATCCATGAGGAAACCGGGGCCAAGACTTGCTGCCAGATCGGCCATTCCGGGCGCAAGGGGTCTACCCAAGTTGGCTGGGCGGATGCGGATGCACCGCTGGTGTCGGGCAATTGGCCATTGCTGTCGGCCAGTGCCATTCCGTGGTCAACGGGTAACGCTGTGCCAAAGGCAATGGACCGCGCCGATATGGATAAGGTCACGCGGCAATTCGTGAAAGCCGTGGAAATGGCCGAGGGGTCAGACTTTGACATGATCGAACTTCACGCGGCGCATGGCTATCTGATTTCCAGCTTCATTTCACCATTATCGAACATTCGCGAGGATGAGTATGGTGGCAGCCTGGAAAATCGCATGCGTTATCCGCTGGAAGTGTTTCGTGAAATGCGCAGCACTTGGCCGGGCCATAAACCAATGTCGGTGCGGATTTCGGCAAATGATTGGGTCGGCAGCGACGGTGTCACGCCGGATGAGGCGGTAGAGATTGCCATGATGTTTGCGGGCGAGGGCGCAGATATCATCGACGTATCGGCTGGCCAAACCTCGCCGGACGCAAAGCCTGTTTATGGCCGCATGTTTCAGACGCCGTTTTCCGATCGTATCCGCAACGAGGCGGGGCTTGCCACCATGGCCGTCGGCAATATCACGGAGCCCGATCATGTAAATTCGATCTTGCTGGCGGGCCGCGCCGATCTTGTTTGTCTGGCCCGCCCGCATCTGGCCGATCCTTATTGGACGCTGCACGCAGCCATAGCACAGGGGGATACCGCAAACCCGTGGCCACTGCCCTATCTGGCGGGCGCTGAGCAGGCGCGACGATTGGCACAACGGGCGGCTGAGGTGATAAGGGTATGACACTGCGGGGCAAACGCGTGCTGATTACCGGGGGCGGGTCTGGCCTTGGCGCCGATCTTGCGCGCGGTTTTGCTGCTGCGGGGGCCGAGGTTGTGATCAGTGGACGCAGGGTGGACGCCTTGGCGCGGGTGGCCGTGGGCGGCATTCTAGCGGTGCAGGCCGATGTGACAGATGAGGCGCAGGTGAA
>JACMNW010000431.1 GCA_014378345.1 Pseudorhodobacter sp.
AATGGTGCCGAAGAAGCGCGGGAAGGAATATCCGTCGACGAAAGCGGTCTCGTCGAGTTCTTTTGGTACTCCGCCCATGAAGCCTTCGAGTATCCAGACGGCAAGAAGGATGTTAAACAAGCAATGAGCGAGTGCCACGGCGATGTGGGTATCGAACAGCCCCACCGCCGAATACAGTTGAAAGAACGGCAGCGCGAAGACGGCGGCGGGGGCCATGCGATTGGTCAGCAGCCAGAAGAACAACTGCTTGTCACCAAGAAAGCGGTAGCGTGAAAAGGCGTAGGCCGCAGGCAGCGCCACAAGCACGGAAATCACTGTGTTTAAAGACACATAGATGATAGAGTTGATGTAGCCCCAATACCATGTGGGATCGGTAAAAATCACCCGGTAGTTTTCCAGCGTCCACGTTTTGGGAAACAGCGAAAAGCCGGAAAGGATTTCATTGGTGGTCTTGAAGCTCATCGCGACCAGCCAGTAGATCGGCAGCATCAGGAACAGGATGTAGACGATTGGAATTAATGAACGTTTGCGCATCATAGGCATCCTATTTGGCGTCATTGCGGGTCATCAGCGTATAGAACAGCCACGAGACCAAAAGCGTGATTGCAAAGTAGATCAGCGACATCGCGGCAGCGGGGCCAAGATCGAACTGGCCAAGGGCGATTTTTACAAGGTCGATCGACAGAAGCGTGGTCGAATTACCGGGGCCTCCGCCAGTTAAAACAAAGGGTTCGGTATAGATGTTAAAGCTGTCCATGAAGCGCAGAAGGATGGCTATGGTCAGCACCTGCTTCATCTTTGGCAGCTGGATGAAGCGGAAAACCGACCAGTTCGATGCACCGTCAATCCGCGCCGCTTGGTAGTAGGCGTCGGGGATTGACACGAGCCCCGCATAGGCCAGCAGCACCACAAGTGACGTCCAATGCCAGACATCCATCACGATGATCGTAATCCAAGCCGCCAGCGGATTTTGCGTCATGTCATAAGTGATACCAAGGGTATGGTTCAGGAAATAACCCACCAGCCCAATGTCGGGCAGCGTGAAGATGTTCCACATCGCACCCACCACATTCCACGGGATCAGCATTGGCAGGGCCATCAAGACCAGGCAAACCGGCACCCAAAAGCCCTGACGCGGCATGGCGAGGGCGATGACAACACCAAGTGGGATTTGGATCAGCAGAATGATGCCGGTGAACAGAAACTGGCGGCCAAGCGAGGCGTGAAAGCGTTCCGACCGCAGCAATTGTTCAAACCAGTCAAGGCCTTGCCAGAAAAACACATTGTCGCCAAAGGTTTCCTGCACCGAATAGTTGACCACCGTCATCATGGGGATCAGCGCGTTGAACGCAACCAGCAGAAGCACGGGCAGCACAAAGAACCAGGCTTTTTGATTTTCGGTTTTCATCATGCAGCCTTTGCGGGTGAGGTGGCAATCCAGCCATCGCGGTAAAGTCTTGTTTGTGCTGCGTTAAACGCCAGATGCACAGCATCGCCCTGGCCCGGCACCGGGCCGTCGATCACGGCGGCGATGCGTTGATCGCCCACCATCGCCTCCACCACATTGTGCCGGCCAATGTCGGAAACCTTGCGGATCACAGCAGGCAGGCCTTGTGGTGCAAGCGATACGAATTCCGGGCGGATGCCGATTTCAAACTTGCCAAAGCCGGAATTGATCGGCCCTTCCAATGCCACCGGATGCCCCCCAAGCAAAGGCACGCCTTCGCGCAATTCGCATTTCAGCACGTTCATGCCGGGGGAGCCGATGAAGTGGCCGACAAAGGTATGTTGCGGGCGTTCAAACAAATCGACCGGTGTGCCGATTTGCACAACTTCGCCGTCCTGCATCACCACCACCTGATCGGCAAAGGTCAGCGCTTCGGTCTGATCATGCGTCACATAAATCATCGTGGCGCGCACGCGTTGATGCAGTTCTTTCAGTTTGGACCGAAGTTTCCATTTCAGATGCGGGTCGATCATGGTCAGTGGTTCGTCGAACATCACGACATTCACATCGTCACGCACCAGACCCCGGCCCATGGAAATTTTCTGCTTCACGTCGGGCGACAGGCCGGAGGCGCGATTTTTAAGCATGGCCGTGACTTCCAGCATTTCGGCAATCTCATGCACGCGTTTGGCAACGCGCGCTTCATCCACACCGCGATTGCGCAGCGGGAAGGCAAGGTTATCGTATACGGTCATCGTGTCGTAGATCACCGGAAACTGGAACACTTGCGCGATGTTGCGTTTATCCGGTGGCACGGTCGTCACATCGCGGTCATTGAACAGAATCTTGCCATGCGACGGGATCAGCAGACCGGAAATAATGTTCAAAAGCGTGGACTTACCGCATCCCGATGGGCCAAGCAGCGCATAAGCACCGCCATCTTGCCAATCAACATCTATTTGTTTCAACGCATAATCGGACGGCGAGGTTGGGTTCGCCGAATAGCTGTGCCGCAGGTTTTGCAGGGTGATTTTTGCCATGATGTCAGCCCTTCAAGCCACAAGTGCGCCATCGGGCGCGAAATAGAAACATTTGGACGGATCCATGTAGAACGCGTGATCAGTGCCGACTTTGTAGGGATGCACACCGGGGGCAAGCGATACCCAAGACCCATCACCAAGCGTGAAATGGGCAGAGCTTTCTGAGCCGCTAAGTTCCGTCACCGATACCTTGCCATGCAGTTCCACCTGATCACCGCCCATCCGCACCGGGCTTACATGATGCGGGCGGATCGCAACCGTATAGGCACCGTCGCGCAAATCGGCAGCCTTACCTGATAATTCCCATTGCACGCCATTGGCCAGCCGCGCGCGGCGCCCCTGTTTGGTGACTTCGGCCGCATTGATCGGCGGCTGCGAAAACACCCGCGCCGAGGTCAGGTTTTGCGGATGGCGGTAAATTTCAGCGGTTGCGCCAAATTGGGTGACGGCACCGTCATCCATAAGTGCAGTGTAGCCGCCCAGCATCAGCGCCTCTTCGGGTTCCGACGTGGCATAGACCACAACCGCCCCGCGCCCGGCAAAAAGATCAGGCAGTTGATCACGCAGTTCTTCGCGCAGTTTGTAATCAAGGTTCGCCAGCGGCTCGTCAAGGAACACCGCGGTGCTTTCCTTGGCAATCGCCCGGGCAAGCGCCGTGCGCTGTTGTTGGCCACCAGACAATTCATGCGGACGACGCTTCAACATGGGGCGCAGACGCAAAACGTCGGCGGCGGCTTCCACCCTGCCCTGAATTTCGGATTTCGCCATGCCCGCTACGCGCAGCGGCGATGCGATATTATCAAACACCGTCATATGCGGGTAATTGACAAAAAACTGGTGCACCAAACTGATGTTGCGTTTTTGCGGGCTGTCTTTGGTTACGTCTTGACCATTCATCAGAATTTGGCCCGATGTGGCGCGTGCAAGCCCTGCCATCACCTTGATCAGCGATGTTTTTCCCGCCCCCGTGGCCCCCAACAGCACGTTAAACGCGCCCGGTTGCAGCACCAGATTGGTAGGCTTTACATGCGTAATTCCACCGATGCGGCTGGTAATTTGTCGTAGCTCAAGAGCCATCTTGGTTTTTCCTTAGAAGTACTGGGCCAAATGTGAATGGCGGCGCCTGCGGCAGGAACCGGGGCAACGTGCCCCGGTTCTGATTTGCCCGGGATACGCCCCCGGGCAATGTTACCAAAGCAAGCTTATTTTGCTGCCCATTGCTTGATCAACTCTTCATAGTTGATCGTCACGCCTTGCTCTTTTTCATTTTCAAGCTTGGCATGTGGGCCGCCTTCTTTGCCCAGCCATTCGGACGGGTCCTTAGGCTCGTTCAGGCGAGGGCCGCAACCACCGTAAACATTGGCTGCTTCATCTGCCTGCTGCATCCGGGCCATGGTGATATCCATTTCCTCGGCCAGACGGTCCATCGCTTCTTGTGGTGTGAACGCGCCAGAATTGACGTCACCGATTTGCTGCCACCAGATTTGTGCCAGTTTCGGATAGTCAGGCACGTTGATGCCGGTTGGCGACCAACGCACACGGTCGGGTGAGCGGTAGAATTCTACCAAACCACCAAGTTTAGGTGCGCGTTCGGTAAAGCTTTCGTGGTTGACCGTGCTGTTGCGGATGAAGGTCAGGCCAACCTGGCTTTTCTTCACATCAACAGTTTTGGATACGGCGAACTGAGCGTACAGCCAAGCAGCCTGTGCGCGGTCGTCAGGGGTGGATTTGAGGAACGTCCACGATCCCACATCCTGATAGCCAACCTTTTGGCCTTCTTTCCAGTACGGCCCATGTGGCGATGGTGCCATGCGCCACAGCGGAGTGCCAGAATCGTCAACCGTGTTGTTGCCTTCGGATTTTGGTTTTACCATGTCGGCAGTAAAGGCGGTGTACCAGAAGATTTGCTGGGCCACGTTGCCTTGGCTAAGCGCAGGCAATGATTGATAGAAATCATAGCTTGCAGCCCCTGGAGGCGCGTATTTGCGCAGCCATTCATCCCACTTCGCTACTGCGAACACCGATGCCGGGCCGTTTGCTTCACCGCCACGTGACACGGACGATCCAGCTGGGTTACAGCTGCCTTTTTCCATCCGGATGCCCCATTCGTCGATTGGAACACCGTTCGGCTCTCCGGGGGATCCTGCCCCAGCCATAGAAAGCCACGCGTCTGTCATCCGCCAGCCAAGATCCGGCGCACGTTTGCCGTAATCCATGTGGCCAAAGATTTGCGTACCGTCAATTTCTTTCACGTCATTGGTGAAGAATTCGGCGATGTCTTCGTAGGCCGACCAGTTGACCGGAACACCCAGATCATAGCCATATTTGGCCTTGAACGCGGTTTTCAGATCTTCACGGTCGAACCAGTCTTTACGAAACCAATATAGGTTCGCAAACTGCTGGTCGGGCAATTGCCACAACTTGCCATCCGGCCCAGTGGTAAAGCTGGTGCCCATAAAGTCTGGCAGATCAAGACCGGGGTTGGTGGTTCCAGCCCAGCCGCCAGCCATTTGGTCGGTCAGGTTGTAGGCCAGTTGCAGGCGCGAATGGGTGCCGATCAGATCGCTGTCATTGACGTAGCCGTCATACAGGTTCCGGTTGGTTTGCATTTGGGTTTGCACCGCCTGCACAACTTCGCCTTCGCCAAGGATCTGGTGATTTACCTTGATCCCGGTGATTTCGAAAAAGGCCTTGGCAAGCACTTCGGATTCGTAGGAATGGGTTGGAATCCCCTCCGACAGAACGTTGATTTCCATGCCCGCAAATGGTTCTGCGGCCTTGATGAACCAATCCATTTCGGCTGTCTGATCTTCTTTTGAAAGCGTCGACGGCTGAAATTCGGATTCAATCCATTTTTGTGCTGCAGCTGCGTCCGCAAACGCAGCCTGCGACCCCGCAATAACGGCTGAAACCGCTACCGCGGAGAGAAGATACTTCCGCATCCCTTCTCCTCCCTGAGATATGATGGACCAGTTTTGTCTGGCTGTACTATAAACAGATTAACTGGTGCGTTCTGTCAAACTAAATTATTAGTAGTTGGGTCAGTTTTGTGGTATTTGTGCTTTAATACATTGATTACATTGTAAAAGAATTTGTGATACTGGCTGTGTCGGCGGCGTTCAAAGCAGACGGAATATGGGAAAGCAACGACTGTTCCATTGCTGCAACTGCAAAACTATCACGCCCGCGCTTTGGTCAGAAGGCGGGCGTGATGGCAGAGATTTTACAGTTTTCGTTATACTGCGATCGCACGGCCTTCGCGCACAGATTGAAGCGCCGCTTCGGCCAAAACCAACGCAGCCAAACCGTCTGCGCCACTTGGGCTTGGGCTGGCACCGCCTGCTACAACCGCAATAAACGCCGCAATTTCTGCGGCATAAGCCTCGGTGTAGCGGGTCATGAAAAAGTCATGCAGTGGCGGGCGGGTATAGCCATCGGCATTGGCCAGCTCGATGCTGATTGGGCGTTGGTTTTCGGCGGCGATCATGCCCTTGG
>JACMNW010000045.1 GCA_014378345.1 Pseudorhodobacter sp.
CTCAATCCCAATTGATCGCGAATTGATATCCTCAAGCCTGTGCCAAAACCCCGCCCCGGAATGCCAGGCACGCTTATCCTCCGGCACCAACGCCAAAACCTCGCCCTCCTCCGATATCAGGTAATGCGCAGACACTTCGGCCGCCGGATCGCACAGCCGATCACACGCTGCCTTACAGCTGGTCATCGCCGTGTAATGCAGCACGATCAAACTGGGTTGAAGGCCGCCCCGCCGCTCGCCAAAGTTGGGCGACAGGTGCGGCAAAGCGCTTACTGCAACGCCGTGCGAAACGGGCGCGGATCCCAAGAACACGCATAGCCATCACCGTCCGGATCAACGCCCAAACGGTCCCGGTTTGGCCCGCCCTTTGCTAAAAACGCTTCTTGCGCCAAATCCGGGGATCCGAACTTAGCACAAGCTGCAGCCGACCGATTGCCAGAAAGCCTGGACCGCTTGTGCATAGACACACCTGGCGCATGTGTTGTTGCCAGCGCATATTCCACGATATTTGGCCCGGTATCGCCTTGCCTTTGGGGCAACTCGCCTGGCTGCACCACTTGATACTGCGCGCGGTTCTGGGCAATTCGTTCTGCATCACTTTGGATGGTCTGACGCGATTTTACGGCCTCAAAATCCTGCTCATCAGAAATGCCGACATTGCCCGCCTGCACCTCGCCACTTTCCACCTGAATGCCCGCTGGTGCGTTGCCGCGGGGGCGCACCGGGTCACCAGATCCTATCACCACGCCTTGGTTCGGGCTGCTGCGCGCCGGAGCGACCAAACGCCCATCGGCGGCATCAATTGCGGCCCCCGCAGACGCCGTCGAGAACCCGGTTGATGGTGCAAGCGGTGCACCCGTTCCGGAACTCGCCGCAAGTGACGCGTCGCGACTTTGCGAATAGGTGGTGTAATCCTGAAATCCGACGCCAGCGCCTGAATTAGGCACCGTTTGGGTGCAGGCGACCAAACCAAAAGACAGTAGCAGGGAAACGGGCAAACGCATGGCAAACCTACCGCTAAGTAATTCAGCCATCGCAGTTACCACCATTTTTGCGGTTTGGCCACAAAGCCCGCCGCGCGCTCCAGCACATAGGCGTGATTGAGCAGATCACCTTCTTCCCAAGGCCGCCCGGTCAGCTGCAAGCCCAAAGGCAACCCTTTGGCATCAAGCCCCACTGGCACCGCAATCCCCGGCAACCCCGCCAAGTTTACCGTCACCGTGAACACATCGTTCAAATACATCGCAATCGGGTCCGCATTTGCCATCTCGCCCAAACCAAACGCCGCACTTGGCGTCGCTGGCGTCAGGATAGCATCCACCCCACCGGCAAACACTGTCTCGAAATCGCGCTTGATCAGCGCCCGCACTTTGCGCGCCCGGTTGTAGTACGCATCATAAAACCCCGCCGACAGCACATAAGTGCCGATCATGATCCGGCGCTGCACTTCCGGCCCAAAGCCTTCCGCGCGGGTTTTCTCGTACATCTCAGTGATACCATCGCCCTGCGCCAGCTTGGCGCGGTGGCCATAGCGCACCCCGTCATAGCGTGCGAGGTTGGATGACGCTTCCGCCGGGGCCACCACGTAATAGGTCGGCAACGCGTATTTTGTGTGCGGCAGCGAAATATCAACGATTTTCGCCCCCGCATCCTTCATCATCGCCACGCCACTGGCCCACAACGCCTCGATCTCGGCAGGCATCCCGTCCATGCGGTATTCACGCGGAATCCCGATGGTCTTGCCGCGAATATCCCCGGTCAACGCCGCCTCAAAATCCGGCACGGCAAGATCGGCAGAGGTCGAATCCTTCGCGTCATGCCCCGCCATTGCGCCCAGCATAATCGCCGCATCGCGCACGGTCTTGGTCATCGGCCCCGCTTGATCCAGACTGGAGGCAAACGCCACCACCCCCCAGCGCGACACACGGCCATAGGTCGGCTTGATCCCGACAATCCCGGTAAACGCCGCAGGTTGCCTGATCGACCCACCCGTATCGGTGCCCGTCGCCGCCAGACACAAATCCGCCGCCACCGCCGCCGCAGACCCGCCCGACGATCCGCCCGGGGTCAACAACCGATCATCCACCCGCCAAGGGTTCACCGCATTGCCGTAGACCGAGGTTTCATTGCTGGACCCCATGGCAAATTCATCCATGTTCAACTTGCC
>JACMNW010000432.1 GCA_014378345.1 Pseudorhodobacter sp.
ACATCTGGTCACCAACACCGGGCGGCGCATTGCCTATCACCAATGTGCGGGCCAGGGGCCGGGCGTGGTGTTTTTGGGTGGCCTTCGGTCTGATATGACCGGGTCAAAGGCGCTGTATTTGCAAAATTGGGCACAGAGCCAAGGCCGCGCGTTCCTACGGTTTGATTATTCCGGCCACGGCCAGTCGTCGGGTCACTTCCAAGACGGCGCAATTGGCGATTGGTTCGCAGATGCGCAGGCAGCATTGGCTTTGACTACAGGTCCGCAAATCCTTGTCGGCTCGTCAATGGGCGGCTGGATCGCGCTGTTGCTTGCCCGCGCCATGCCCGAGCGCATTGCAGGACTGGTTTGCGTTGCCGCAGCCCCAGATTTCACCCAAGACATCTGGGCCAGATTTGATGAAAACCAACAAAAACTGCTGAAAGATACTGGGCAAGTAGCCCTGAAATCAGACTATTCCGATGATCCGACCATAATCACCCGCCGGATGATCGACGATGGACGCAGCCATCTGGTGCTGCGTTCACCACTGCACCTGCCGTTTCCTGCACGCCTTTTGCAGGGTACTGCCGATCCCGACGTGCCGCCATCGGTTGCCATCACCCTGCTCAATCACGCGACCGGCCCCGACATTCAACTCACCCTCGTGAAAGGTGCCGATCATCGCTTTTCCACCCCAGACTGCCTTGCCATGATCGCCACTGCCGTGGCCGACGTCACCCAAAGGGCAAGCCGATGAACGACCCACTGATCCTGATCCCCGGACTGATGTGTGATGCGCGCGCTTTCCTGCCGCAAATCATGACTCTGTCAAAGGGGCGCACCATCACTATTGCGCTGCCTACACCGGGGGCCACGGTCGAAGAAATTTCTGCCCGTATCCTAGCCTCTGCCCCACAAAAATTCGTGCTGGTCGGCCATGGGCTTGGCGGCGACGTGGCATTGGATATTGTGCGCCGCGCGGTAGACCAGGTCGCGCGCATTGTGCTTCTGTCAACGGATCCGCTTGCCGAAGCCCCTGCAATAGCAGCTGCGCGTGAGGCACGGATCATCGCCGCCCATGCAGGCCGTCTTGCTGATGCGATGAGCGACGAAGTGCCAATGTCATCGCTGGCCGATACCCCGCACAGGCACGAGGTGGCGGCAGCCGTAAAAGCCATGGCACTTGATCTGGGGCCTGAGGTTTTCATCGCCCAATCGCGTGCTATGCAACGCCGGCCGGATCAGCAAAAAACCCTGCGCCGCGCGATGCTACCCGCCCTTATTTTGGCAGGGTCAGAAGATCGCCTGGTCCCCATACGCCGCCAGGAGCTGGCCGCAGGCCTGATGCCATTCGCCAAATTGGTCGTAATCGAGCGAGCTGGCCACATGGCCCCGCTTGAACAACCCCAAGCCGTCACCGACGCGCTTGAGGCGTTCCTTGCAGGCCCGATACTACTTCGTTGACCCTACCGCTTTCAACTTTGGCTTTTCTGAAGCCCGCGGTTCCGTCGAATGGGCATCAATGAAATTCAACACCAACGGCCGGATGTTCAACCGCCAACTTTTGCCCGCAAATATCCCGTAATGCCCAGCCCCGGGTTCCAAATGCTGCGCCTTTTTGGCCTTGGGCAACCCGGTCAGCAGATCAAGCGCTGCCACACATTGGCCGGGAGCTGATATATCGTCATTCGCGCCTTCCACGGTGATCACGGCCACATCGGTGATCGCGGCAATATCCACATGCTTGCCCGCCACGACAAACTTGTTGTCCGCAATCTCGCGGTTCTTGAAAATCCGCTCCACGGTGGAAAGATAGAACTCGGCCGTCATATCCATCACCGCCAGATATTCGTCATAAAACCGATTGTGTGCATCATGGTCCGATGCCTCGCCCCGCGCCACGCGCAGGATTTGTTCTGAAAACGCCTTGGAATGACGCTCTGCGTTCATCGAAATGAAACTTTGCAACTGCAACAACCCCGGATAAACCATCCGGCCGGCACCCTTGTGCTTGAAACCCACGCGCTGAATGGCGGTCTGTTCCAACTGGCCCATGGTCACCCGGCGGCCAAAGTCGGTCACGTCGGTGGCGGCTGCGTCCGGGTCAACCGGCCCGCCGATCAGGGTCAGGCTGCGCGGTTGCGCACTGGGGTCTTCCGCCGCCAGATATGCGGTCGCGGCCAAGGCCAATGGTACTGGCTGACATACCGCTATCACATGCGTATCCGGCCCCAGCACGCGCATGAATTCGGCCAGATACAGCGTGTAATCTTCCACATCAAACTTGCCCGCCGATACCGGAATATCGCGCGCATTGTGCCAATCAGTCACGTAAACATCGCAATCGGGCAACAGACTGCCTACTGTAGATCGTAAAAGCGTGGCATAGTGCCCTGACATCGGGGCCACCAGCAACACCTTGCGGGCCATCGGGGGGCGACGGCGGACAAAGAAATGCACCAGATTGCCAAACGGCTTCTCCACCACGACATTGACGTCGATCAGATGGTCGGTGCCATCTGGCCCCACGATCGACCGGATGCCCCAATCGGGTTTTACCACCATGCGCGCGAAACTGCGCTCAGCCACTTCGCCCCATGCGGCAGTCATTTGCAACATCGGGTTCATCGACAGCGCAAAAGCGGGGTAGGAAGCCATGGCGCGCGCGGTGGATCCCATCCATGCATTTGTATTGCGCATGGTTTCCATCATATCATAGGTCATCATATACTTCATCGTGTATCCTATTCCGACGCGCCGTAACTCAGATTGCATGAAACCTTGGCAGTCAAACTCACGCTGCACTGCGGCAATGATAGGGCGGAAAGATTAACATGACAACCGAAGACAGTGAACAAGTTGCAAAGCTGGCCCGAATGAATGCCAATCTTGTTAAAATAGAGACATTGTCGCAGCGCATGATCGCCGCCATGGCGCAGCGAAAACAAGCCGATCAGGCGCTTTATGGCCCTGATCAGGCGGTTTATGTGAAGGCCGCGTCGGCTTATGTGGCCGAAATGATGCAGAACCCAGCTAAAATTATTGAACAGCAGGCCAGCTTCTGGGGTAAAAGCCTGCAACACTATGTCGATGCGCAAAAAGCACTCGCATCAGGCGAATTCAAAGCGCCCGCCGACGCCACGCCAAAAGATCGACGATTCGCCAACCCATTGTGGGAAACGCATCCGTTCTTTAACTACATCAAGCAACAATACCTGATGAATGCCGAAGCTGTGACTACCGCCGTGGCCGCCCTCGATACGCTTGATCCCAAGGTGCGCAGGCGCGCAGATTATTTTACCCGTCAGATCATCGACATGTTTGCGCCGACCAACTTCCTTGCCACCAACCCCGATGCTTTGGAACGGGCCGTTGAAACAGATGGTGCAAGCCTGGTGCAAGGCCTTGAGAATCTGGTGCGGGATATTGAGGCGCACCACGGCGATCTTGCCGTTACCCTTGCTGACAAGACTGCGTTTCAGGTTGGCGTCAATTTGGCCACAACCCCCGGATCAGTGGTCTTTCGCAATAAAATGCTGGAACTGATCCAGTATGCCCCCTCCACCGAAACCGTCCACGAAATCCCCTTGCTGATCTTCCCGCCATGGATCAACAAGTTCTACATTCTGGACCTGAAAGATCAAAACAGCCTCATCAAATGGCTGGTAAATCAGGGCTTTACTCTGTTCGTGGTGTCTTGGATCAACCCCGATGCCAGTTACGCCGATATCGGCATGGATGACTATATCCGCGACGGCTACCTGCGCGCCATGGCCGAAGTGCGCCGCATTACTGGGCAGGCGCAGATCAATGCCGTGGGCTATTGCATCGCGGGCACAACCCTTAGTGCCACTTTGGCGCATCTGGAAAAAATGGGCGACAAAACGGTCAAATCCGCCACCTTTTTCACCACGATGACCGATTTTTCCGATCCCGGCGAAGTGGGTGTTTTTCTTGACAATGATTTTGTCGATGGGATTGAGCGGCAGGTGGCCACCGATGGTGTAATGTCATCTGTTTTCATGTCGCGCACCTTCAGCTATCTGCGATCAAACGACCTGATCTACAAGCCCGCGATCCGCAGCTATATGATGGGCGAGGCGCCGCCCGCCTTCGATTTGCTCTATTGGAACGGCGATGGCACCAACCTTCCGGGCAAAATGGCCGTCGAATACCTGCGGCGTCTGTGCCAAGGGGATGAGCTTGCCACCGGAAAATTCCCAGTGTTCGGCGATCCCGTCAGCCTGTCGGGCATTACCATCCCCATCATGGCGATCGCCTGTGAAACTGATCACATCGCCGCGTGGAAATCATCGCTGAACGGCATCCGCAAATTCGGATCGAAAGACAAAACCTTCATCGTCTCGCAATCCGGCCATGTCGCAGGCATCGTCAACCCGCCGTCAAAAAACAAATATGGCCACTACACAAATGACGGCCCGCTGATCGACCCCGCCGCATGGATGGCAGAGGCCACCTTCAATCCCGGCTCTTGGTGGCCACGCTGGCGCGAATGGTTGGCAACTCAGTCTGGTAACCAAATTTCAGCCCGGATCCCCGGTGATTCGACGAACCCCGTTCTCGCGGCTGCACCGGGCACTTACGTAACGTCAACGCCAAGCCTCTGATCTGGCGAGGAGATTCTATAACAGTCCAAAGAATGGGCCATCTTGCGCTGCGTCGCAGAAAATTCACTTGAAATGCTGCACTGCAGCATATATATTGTTTGAATAGAGAAGTGGGCATGTGCCCAGGATCAGGAGCAATTCAAATGGCTAACACACAAGATTTCAGCAAAGTCATGCAAGACATGATGGCGTCCTTCCCGGTTGATACATCTGCTTTCACCAACGCATTCAAATCGCAAGCTGCTATGGCTGAGAAAATGTCGAAAGTGGCGCTTGAAGCAGCTGAAAAGTCGACTGAAATCACCACCAAATGGGCAAAAGACACCATCGCCAAGCTGAGCGATGTATCCAAAGCCAAATCCGAGCCTACAGATTACAGCAAGTCGATCAGCGATTTCGCAGCGGCTGCACAAGAAATGGCAACCGAGCATTTGGCATCTTTCGCTGAAATTGCGAAAAAAGTGCAGATGGAAACAGTTGAACTGATGCTTGCCGCTGGCAAAAATCTGTCGGAAGAAGCGACTGATGCTGTGAAAAAAGCAACGACCGAAGCAACGACTGCTGTTAAAAAGGCTGCAGCTGCAGCAAAGTAAGTTTAAGAGTTCGTATTTCGACCTTTCCTCCCGAAGGTAGAATGCGTTGGGCGGGCCTTTTGCCCGCCCTTTCTTTTTGTGCAGCCCTGACTTAGACTTATTCTGCACTGCAACAAAAAGGGGCGCGATCCATGTCCGATACCGACAAGCCGCTGTTGATCAAGCGCTATGCCAGCCGTCGCCTTTATAATACCGAAACCTCCGATTACGTGACGCTCGAAGATATCGCAGGCTTCATCCGCATCGGGCGTGAGGTGCAGATTATCGATTTGAAATCCGGTGATGACCTGACCCGCCAGTATCTTTTGCAAATCGTCGCCGAACACGAAAGCAAGGGCGAAAACGTCCTGCCGATCAATGTGCTGACCGATCTTGTGCGCAGCTACACCACCAACGTGCAATCCGTCGTGCCGCAGTTTCTGGCGGCATCTTTTGAAATGCTGCGCGAAGGTCAATCCAAAATCATGGGTGGCATTCCCAACCCCTTAACCGCCATGCCCGGCTTTGATGCCATGCGCAAACAGCAAGAAGCGTTCATGAAAACCATGCTGGGTGGTATGCCCGGCTGGGGCGGGTCTGGCCCAGCCGCAGAGGCTGACACGACACCAACATCGGCAGACGAAATTGCCGCCATCAAGAAACAGCTTGAAGAGCTGCAAAAGAAACTCTCCAAACTCTGATCCCAAAGGCAGGCGCGCGCGATGGCAGACCCGGACGGGCGCTTTACACTTTGGGGGATAGAGGTATTCCTTGCCGCCGCCGAAGAAGGTGCCATTTCCGCCGCCGCCCGCCGCTTGGGCGCCAGCCCATCGGCGGTTAGCCAGCAACTGTCCGGGCTGGAGGCCGCCTTGGGTGCGGTTTTACTAGACCGCTCCACCCGCCCCATGAAAATCACCCCAGCGGGTGCCAAGTTTCGCAAACACGCCCAAACCATCATCAATGCCGCCGCCGAGGCCCGCGCTGAGCTTGCCCTTGCCGATATGTCCGGCCTGACCACCCTGCGCCTTGGCATGATCGAAGATTTTGATGCTGACGTAACCCCGCGCTTGCTTACTTCGCTTGCCACCACCCTGCGTGGGTGCAGATTCTTGTTAGAAACCGGGGCCAGTCACCGCCTGCTGGATCAGCTAGAGGCGCGCGCGCTTGATATGGTCGTGGCCGCCGATACCGGCACCGAGCTTGGCCCCGATGCCGACTGGATCGAGGTGCATCCGCTGCTGGTTGAACCCTTTGTCGTGGTGGCCCCCTTGGGCGCAATTCAGCCCGGCGTAGATACTGCAACCCAACTGCAAGCGCTGCCCCTGATCCAATATTCCGCCCGCCATCACATGGGCCGCCTGATCAACACACATCTTGCCCGCCAGAACCTGCGCCTGGCCCACCATTTTGAACTTGATAGCTATGCCGCCATTCTGGCCATGGTGGCCGCTGGCACCGGTTGGACGATCCTGACCCCGCTGGCCGTGCAAGCCGCGCAACCTTTTCACCCGACAATCGAGGTCATGCCCTTGCCCTTCGCCCCACTGGAACGCCGCATTTCGCTATCAGCCCGCGCGGGCGTGCTGCAGGGTATGCCCACCCAAGTGGCCATAAATCTACGCGATCTGTTGCAAACCCGCGTGATCACACCGTCGCTTGCTGCGATGCCTTGGCTGAAAGATACCCTGCGCGTGCTTTAGGCGGGCTGCGCCATTACATCAGTTGCAGCTTGCACCAATGCGCCCGCAATGAAATCCAGATCACCTTGCGAAAGCCGCGTCGGCAATCGCACATCACAAGCCCGCATCAACATCGCCCGCGTCAGCGGCTGGTCCGGCATATCGCCCAAAAACTGCCAATTCCAAAACGCCCGCGCATTGCCTTCGCTTAGGCCGAAAATCTGCACCGCAACGCCCCGCGTCCTGGCCCCCGCCTGAAACGCCCGCGCCTGATCATCGCTCCAATCCCCCACCAGATTGAACTGTATCGAGTCCGGCGCGCGGGCCTCACCCGGCAGGGTCGGCGGCACGTCCAGCCACGCACACGTGTTGAGTGCATCCGCCACATGATCATGGTTCGCCCGGCCCTTGGTCACGCGCCCTGCAATTTCTGGCAACTGAGGCCGGATCACGGCGGCTGACAGGTTCGCCATCCGCATATTGTAAAGCGGCAGGCGGTTCTGCCAATGCCCGAAACTGTTCTGCAAGCCCGGATGTTTCTTCCAGTTTTCCTCATACGCGCCCGACATGATGATACAGCGTGCTGCCAGTTCCGGATCATCGGTGATCAAAATCCCGCCTTCGCCTGCATTCACCAACTTGTAGGATTGAAAGCTGAAGCAGCCAATTTTCCCAATGGTGCCAATGTTTTGCCCCTTCCACGTCGTACCCAGCGAATGCGCCGCATCTTCGATCACCGGAATACCCCGCGCGTCGCATAGCGCCATTATGGCGTCCATATCCGACGTGTGGCCCCGCATATGGCTGATCAAAACCGCCGCAATGCTATCATCCAGCTTGGCCGCAAAATCCGCCATATCCACCCGGTAATTGCTGCCCACTTCCACCAACACAGGCAGGCAGTCCGCATGCACCACCGCCGATGGCACAGCCGCAAAAGTAAACGCGGGGATCAAAACCCGCGCACCGCGCGGCAAATCCAGCGCCTTGAGTGACAGGAACAGCGCCGCCGAACAGGACGCCACCGCCAGCGCATATTTTGCGCCCAACAGCGCGGCAAATTCCGCCTCTAACAACGCCACTGGCGCATCTTTGGCGGCGGTGTAGCGGAACAAATCGCCTGATCCCAACATCGCCTCAATCGCCACCAGCGCCGCATCAGGAATGGCCTCGGCAGCATAAACATCAAGGACTTTGATCGCGGTTTCATCAAGGGACATATTACGGGTTTCCTGAAACTGACATTCAGAAAATCAATATATGCGCAATCTTCGCTTGGCCAGTCACAAGATTATGACAGCCGCGATATCCCGCCTAAAGGCCCAACCGGTCGCGCATCGAATACCAAGTCATTGCCAGCACCAACAGAGGCCACCGCCCTGCAATACCGCCCGGAAACCGCATTTGCGGGATCGACGCCATCAGATCAAACCGGTCAGATTGTGCCACTGTCGCCTCGGCCAAGATCTTGCCCGCCAGCGTTGAAAGCGCCACCCCGTGCCCCGAACACGATGATGCCGCCAGCACATTCTGCTGCGGGCGCGCAAAGTATGGCATCCGGTTTGTGGTAATCGCCAATGTGCCGCCCCAAGCATAATCTATCTTGGTGCCACGCAACTGCGGATAGACCTCAAGCATAGGTTTCACCACGGTTTTTATGATGTCAGGGAAGCGGTAGCCATAGCTTTCGCCGCCGCCGAACAACAACCGATTATCTTCTGACAATCGCCAGTAATTCACCATGAACTTGCTGTCATAAACGGCAATGTTCTGCGCCAGCACGCCCTGCACGCGGTCGCCCAAAGGTTCTGTTGCGATGATGAAATTATTGATCGGCATCACCCGCGCCGCCACTTTCGGCACAAGATTGCCCAAATATCCATTGCCCGCCAGAATGACCTGATCACAAACCACCCGGCCCGTGGAGGTTTGCACCACGGGTTTGGGCCCGTGCTCAATATGGTGCACTTCAGATTTTTCACATATCTGAGCGCCCGCACCGGTCGCCGCCTTTGCCAGACCAATGGCAAAATTCAACGGGTGAATATGCCCGGCATCCCGGTCGATCACGCCGCCGGCGTAAAGATCAGATCCGACAATCCGCCGTATTTCGGCTCGGTCCAGCGCCTCGATGTGGTGGTAGCCATAGTCACGCCGCAAGCGTTCTGCATAGGTCTGCGCGTGGCGATATTCGGCTTCGTTGGAACAGACATGCGCAATACCCGGATGATAGGTCACCGGCATCGCATGGC
>JACMNW010000433.1 GCA_014378345.1 Pseudorhodobacter sp.
GCGGGATCCAGCTTTGCCATGCCGGCATCGTTAGAATGGGCATAGCCAAAGCTGTCAAGCAGCACCTGCGAGGATGTTTGTGCCAAGAGCGAATTGGCAAAATCATAGGCTTTTTCTTCACTGCCGGGCGCGTCTTTCATGTTGACGAGGCCGCAGAAAAAAGTGGAGGCACCTTCGGTCGGTTGGCGATTAAAGCCGATGGGGAATTTCTCTGACCGCAACAGGGCCACAGAATCATTCCACGACCATGCCACCTGTACCTCGCCCGACGCTATTAGTTGGGTCAGTTGTGACGGATCAGACCAATAAGCGCGAACGTTCTGGTTTGCCTCGCGCAGCCAAGCGGCGGCGGCGGCGAACTGGTCTTCCGATACATTGGTCCAATCGGTAACGCCCGTAGCAAGTAAAGCCAGCGTCCAGACGTCATCGGTGTTATCGGGCAGAGAAATGCGGTCCTTGTATTTAGGGTCAAGAAACACTTTCAATGACGCCACATCTTCAACAGGTACGGTTTCGGTATTGTAGGCGATGGCCGTGTAAGCATAATCGGTTGGCAAGAACCAAACGCCCTGATCATCGACGAAGTCTTTCGACGCCAACATGCGCGGTGCAATGTTCTTGTATTCCGGGATTTTGCTAACATCCCACGGCTCGATCAGGCCAGCAGCGCGATACTTTGGGATCATCTGCGAACAAGGGTGCGTGATGTCTGCCTTGAAGCCGGACGACACTTTCTGGAACGCTTCATCATCATCGGCAAAGAAGGAATAGGTTGGCATTTGACCATTCTTGGCCACGTAGGCGGTGTTCAGGCCTTCGAGTTCCCAACCGGCCCAATCGAACACGGTCAAGTCTGGATCACCGGCAAAGACTGGTGCGGAAAGGCCAAGTGCTGCGACAGCGCTGGCGAGAAGGAGAGTAGTTTTTTTCATTTTTGCTCCTGCAAGGTTTCGGCACAGCGACCTCCCCAGGGCACCGTACAACAATGACACGCTAGATTAGCTCTGGCGCCTGCTCAACCATCTATTAAGGATGGTGCAACAAATGCTGGCGACAAGGGACCGCGCGATGTGGGGCGTAACGTTTGCGACATTCGTTTCATTCATAGGCGGTGCCGTGATGTGGTGCCTACAGGAGTGGCGTGCATGATCAGCCCGCTTTGGTGCCGGACAATGGCGCGCTATAACCTGTGGCAGAACCGCGCAATCATTGCGGCGGCTGATCCGCTTGGCCCTGTGGTGCGGCAAGACAGCAAAGGCGCGGAGTTCGGGTCCATCGCGGGGACACTGTCGCATTTGCTTTGGTCAGACCGGGTTTGGATGGCCCGGTTTGATGGTGGGGCGGTGCCTGACGGCATGCTTGGCAACAGTGGCACCCTGTTTCGCGATTGGCAGATGTACCGGGCAGAACGGGCGCAGACCGATACACGAATTTTGGATTGGGCATCGTCGCTGGATGATGCTGGGCTGGAGGGAGAGTTGTTTTGGATGTCAAAATCAGCTGGGCAGCAAGTCTCACGGCCCATGGTGATTTGCGTGACGCATTTCTTTCTACAGCAGGTGCATCATCGGGGTGGTGTGCATGCGTTGCTGGGGGCTGCGGGGGCAGTGGGCAAGGATAGCGCGCTGTTCTTGATGCCGGATTTATTGGAATAGGGGGCTAAGGTGTTCAAAGCACTGGTGGTTGAAAAGGATGATGCGGGCGTAACCCATGCGTCTGTGCAGGATGTGGCAGACGAGCGGTTGCCCATCGGCGACGTGACGGTTGCAGTGGAGTATTCGACACTGAACTACAAAGACGGGCTTTGTATCGGGCCAGGGGCCGGGTTGGTGCGGACCTATCCGCATGTGCCGGGCATTGATTTTGCAGGGTCTGTGCTGGCGTCTGACGATGCGCGCTATGCGGCTGGTGACAGGGTGGTGTTGACCGGCTGGCGGGTGGGCGAGGCGCATTGGGGCGGCTACGCAACTAAGGCGCGGGTGAAGTCGGATTGGCTGGTGCCGTTGCCTGCGGGGGTTTCCACAAAGCAGGCAATGGCGGTGGGCACGGCGGGGTTTTCGTCGATGCTGGCCGTGATGGCGTTGGAAGAACACGGGCTGACCCCGGACAAGGGCGAAGTTCTGGTGACGGGCGCTGCGGGGGGTGTTGGGTCGGTGGCGGTGGCGATACTGGCGCGGCTTGGCTACGGCGTGGCGGCGGTGACGGGGCGGCCAGAGGCAGCGGCGTATTTGCGCGATCTGGGGGCCGCGCGAATAGTGCCGCGTGCCGATCTGGCGGAAGTGGTAAAGCGGCCGTTGGAAAGCGAAGTCTGGGCTGGCTGCATTGACGCAGTGGGCGGTGCGATGTTGGCGCGGATTTTGGGGCAGATGAA
>JACMNW010000434.1 GCA_014378345.1 Pseudorhodobacter sp.
GATGAAAGCTTTTGCGATGTGATGCCGGGGGAAAGCTTAATTGAAATGGCCGCCAGGCCCGGGGTAATTGTGCTGAAAAGCTTTGGCAAGTTTTGGGGGCTGGCGGGGCTGCGACTTGGCTTTGCAATTGGCGACCCTGCGTTGATTGCGCGGTTGGCGCAGATGTTGGGGCCGTGGCCGGTATCGGGGCCCGCGTTGCGGGTTGGGGCAAAGGCTTTGGCCGATGCGGCTTGGGCGGGTGCAGCACGGGCGCGGTTGGCGGGTGATGCAGCGCGGCTGGACGGGTTGGTTGCAGCGGCAGGTGCAAAGGTTTTGGGCGGAACAAGTCTGTTCCGGCTGTACGACGTGGATGATGCAGCCCGCTGGCAGCATAGCCTTGCGCGGCATCAGATTTTGAGCCGCGTGTTCCCCTATTCAAAGCAGTGGCTGCGGCTTGGCTTGCCGGGGAAAGAGGCAGATTGGGCGAAGCTGGCAAACGCGCTGGAATTCTTGGGGGCTGAGCGATGAGCGCTTTGTTGTTGGTGCCAGCGCTGTTGCTTGATGCGGCCTTGGGGGAGCCTAAGGTTTTATGGACGCGGCTTGCTCACCCGGCGGTTTTGATGGGGCGAGCGGTGGCGCTGGCGGAACAGCGGCTGAATGCCGGCGATCGGCGCAGGGCAAAAGGTATTGTGGCGATGGCGGGGCTTGGCGTTGGGGCGCTGTTGCTGGGGTGGCTGATCCATCTGGTACCGGATTATGGGGTGCTGGAAGTGATTGTGGCGGCGATTCTGTTGGCGCAGAAAAGTTTGGTGCAGCATGTGGCGGCGGTGGCGGGTGCTTTACGGTTGTCGCTGGGCGACGGGCGGCGCGCAGTGGCGATGATTGTGGGGCGTGATACCGGCGGCATGGACGAGGCAGCGGTTGCGCGGGCAGCGATTGAAAGCGCGGCGGAGAATTTCTCGGACGGGGTGATTGCGCCTGCGTTTTGGTTTTTGATCGCTGGGTTGCCGGGGTTGATGCTGTATAAAATCAGCAATACCGCAGACAGTATGATTGGGCACCGCACCCCGAGGTATGAGCAGTTTGGCTGGGCAGCGGCACGGTTTGATGATCTTTTGAATTTGGTGCCTGCACGTTTGACTGCGCTGATCATTGCGGTGGTGCATGGGCGGTGGAACGTGGGACCGGTGATTGTGCGTGATGCGGGGTTGCACCGCTCGCCCAATGCAGGCTGGCCGGAGGCAGCGATGGCGGTGGTGTTGAACCTGTCACTGTCTGGCCCGCGCAGTTATGGCGGGGTAAAGACAGACTTTCCATATGTATACCCAGAAGGGCGGCGGAATGCGGGGCCCGGGGATATTGACGCCAGCGTGGCCGTGCTTTGGCGCAGTTGGTTGGGGTTTTTGGCAGGCGTAGTTGTAATCGCGCTATTTTAGCTGCTGGTTTAAGGGGATTTTCAATGCGGTTTGGTTTGGTGTTGCTGTGCGCGCTGATGTCGGGGCCCGCAATCGCCGCCCCGTGTGGTGGTGATTTCGGGGATTTTGTTCAGGCTATGAAGGCCGAGGCCTTGGCACAGGGGCAGACCCAAACGGATATCGATGCATTCTTTGAGGGCGCATCGGTGGACGCCAAGGTTTTGAAGGCAGACCGGTCGCAAGGCGTGTTTCGCAAAACGTTTGTAGATTTTTCCAAGGCACTGATCAGTAAAAGCCGGTTGAACAAAGGCATGGCCTTGGCGCGGGAGTGGGACAATGTGTTTGACCGTGCCGCAACGGATTACGGCGTGCCACGCGGCATATTGCTGGCGTTCTGGGCATTTGAGACGGATTTCGGCGCGGTGCAGGGCGAGTTCAACACGCGCAATGCATTGGTGACATTGGCGCAAGATTGCAGGCGGCCGGAGTTGTTTCAGCCGCAGGTTTTTGCGGCAATTGCGTTGACCGGGCAAGGGATTTTTGATCCTGCGCGCAGCACGGGGGCTTGGGCGGGCGAAATTGGCATGGTGCAGATGCTGCCAAAGGACATTCTGGAACAAGGGGTGGACGGTGACGGCGATGGTGCAATCAGCCTGAAAACATCTGCGCCGGATGCCCTGCTATCGGCGGCGAAAAAGCTGCAATCTTTGGGATGGCAAGCGGGGGCGCCATGGTTGCAAGAGATTGTGGTGCCAAACGGGCTGGATTGGTCCATGACCGGGCTGGAGACGCAGCTTTCGGTGGCGGAATGGGCGGCTATGGGGGTAAAAGCGCGCGGGGCAGATTTGCCGGATGGGGCGTTGATGGCGTCGATTTTGCTGCCGCAGGGGCGTAAAGGACCAACGTTTATGGCCTATCCGAATTTTAAGGTCTTGTTCGAATGGAACAAGAGCTTTGTCTATGTGACCACCGCCTCTTATTTCGCGACACGTTTGGAAGGGGCGGGCGTTTATGACGCTGGCGCGCCGGATGCGTCTCTGTCGTCGGATCAGATGATGGCGTTGCAAGAAAAGCTGGCGGCGCTTGGCTATGACGTTGGCAAGATTGACGGCATTTTGGGGGCCGCCACACGGGCCGCTGTGCAAAAGGAACAGGCGCGGCTGGGCCTGCCTGCGGATGCCTGGCCGACGGAAGCGTTGCTGGATGGGCTGTGACGGCGACCGACCAGACGCTGTGTTAACCACGGTTATGCGGGGCGCTTTACGAAAGCTTAAGGTTTGGCTAACATACTAAGTATCGGTAGTTCAAACTTCAGTTTTCTCATCTAAAACGACCCGGCGGAGTGGTAGCTCCGCCGGGTCACCTTTTTATTCGGGATTGGATCCCGATCCAAATGCGAATGATGGCCACAAGCAGCATCGCTGCGCCGATTGCCACCATCCATTTCCGGTATTTCGTCTCATTCAGTTTCCTCATCTAAAACGACCCGGCGGAGTGGTAGCTCCGCCGGATCACCTTTTTATTCGGGATTAGATCCCGATCCAAAGGCGAATGATGGCCACAAGCAGTATCGCTGCGCCGATTGCCACCATC
>JACMNW010000435.1 GCA_014378345.1 Pseudorhodobacter sp.
ATCCCATCGTGCTGTCGCGCGCGTTCGACCGGCGCACGCCATCGCACCAATGCGGCACGGCGCGAATGGGCGCAGACCCCGCCGCCAGCGTGGTGAACTCCGATTGCCGTGCCCATGATCACGCCAATCTTTACGTCGTCGACGCATCGGTTTTGCCCACCTCGGCGGCAGTAAACCCGGCGCTTACCATCGCAGCCCTTGCCCTGCGCACCGCAGGGCACATCACCAAGACGGAGTTTGCCGCATGACCAAAATCGCCCTTATCACCGGCGGCCAACAGGGTATCGGCCTTGGTATCGCCAATGCGCTGATGGATGCTGGCTACCGCGTGGCGCTGGCATCCCGGTCTGCGGCAAAGTCGCCTGCCGTGATAAACGCCTTGGAACAGCTGGGCAAAAATGCGCGGTATTTCCAGCATGATCTGCAAGACATCACGCATATTCCCGCCCTGTTGAACGCGGTGGAGGCGGATATGGGCCCGATCACCACCCATATCTCCAACGCTGGCGTGCCCGCCAAACTGCGCGGCGATATGCTGGATATCCTGCCCGCCAACTATGATTTCGTGATGGACGTCAACCTGCGCGGCGCGTTCTTTCTGGCGCAAGACGTGGCGCGGCGGATGCTGGCGCGCGACAGCGATCATTATCGGTCGATCACCTTCGTCACCTCGGTCAGTGCGAAAATGGCGTCGATTGAACGCGCGGAATACTGCGTTTCCAAAGCGGGTGCTGCGATGATGGCCGAGTTGTTCGCCGTCCGCATGGCCCCACACGGCGTCGGCTGTTTTGAGCTGCGTCCCGGCATTATTGAGACGGAAATGACGGCGGGAGTGAAGGATAAATACACGGCGCGGATTGAAGGCGGCCTTGTGCCCGCGCTTCGCTGGGGCCAGCCATCGGATATTGGCCAAGTGATCGTGCCGATTGCCGAAGGGGCCATGGCCTTTGCCAACGGCGCGGTTATTCCGGTGGATGGCGGCCTGTCCATTCAAAGGCTTTAGGGGCGCCATATGGAAAAAGGCTATGATTTCATCATTATAGGCGGCGGCTCCGCAGGGGCGGTTCTGGCAGCACGCCTGACTGAAAACCCTGCCGCGCAGGTGTTGCTGCTAGAGGCCGGAGGCCGCGATTGGCATCCATTCTATCACGTGCCGGCGGGATTTGCGAAAATGACCAAGGGCATCGGGTCCTGGGGCTGGCAGACGGTTCCGCAAAAGCACATGCAGAATATGGTCATCCGCTATACGCAGGCTAAGGTGATCGGTGGCGGGTCCAGCATCAACGCGCAGCTCTACACACGCGGCAATGCGCTGGATTACGACGAATGGCGCCAGATGGGCTGCACCGGCTGGTCTTACGCCGACGTACTGCCCTATTTCCGCAAGTCAGAACATAACGACAGTTTCGAGAATGACTATCACAGCAAGGGCGGCCCCTTGGGTGTCAGCCAACCCCGCGCACCTCTGCCGATCTGTGAGGCGTATTTTGAGGCCGCCGCCCAGATCGGCATCCCGCGCAACCGCGATTTCACAGGTGCCACGCAAGATGGCGTCGGCTACTACCAACTGACCCAGCGCAACTATCGCCGATCGTCCACCTCGACTGCGTTTCTCTCTCCGGCGCGGGGGCGCAAAAACCTTACCATCAAAACAGGCGCCCAGGTGTTGCGTTTGGTGGTTGATAAGGGGCGGGCGGTCGGTGTTGATCTTGCTGGTATTGGCCGGATCAGCGCCGGCATCGAGGTGATCCTGTCCTCCGGTGCCATTGGCTCCCCTCGCCTGTTGCAATTGTCTGGCATCGGTCCCGCCGATCACCTGACCAGCCTTGGCATCCCGGTGGTGTTTGATCAGCCCGGGGTCGGCGCGAACCTGCAAGACCATCTTGATCTGTTCGTCATCGCCGAATGCACTGGCCCACACACATATGACCGCTATGCCAAACTGCCGTGGCAAGCCGTTGCTGCCCTGCAATATGCGCTAACAAGGCGGGGCCCGGTCGCCTCCAGCCTGTTTGAAACGGGCGGATTTTGGTATGCCGATCCCGCCGCGCGGTCGCCGGATATTCAGTTTCACCTTGGGCTTGGTTCCGGCATCGAATCCGGCGTGGCCGCCATGCTTCAAGGAGGCGTTACCCTCAATTCCGCATATCTGCGGCCGAGGTCGCGCGGCACGGTGCGGCTTTCCAGTGCTGATCCGTTAGCGGCACCGTTGATCGACCCCAACTACTGGGCCGATCCCTATGACCGCGAAATGTCGATCCGGGGCCTGAAACTGGCGCAGGACATCATGCGTCAGCAGGCCTTGAGACCCTACGTATTGGCCGAACGTTTGCCGGGGCCACAGGTGATGACCGACGAAGACTATTTCAACTACGCATGCCGCCACGCCAAAACCGATCATCACCCGGTAGGCACCTGCCGCATGGGGTCTGACCCCGCTGCCGTGGTTGATCCGACTTTGCGCTTTAACGGCATTGATAATCTGCGTGTGGTGGATGCATCGGTGATGCCAACGGTTGTTTCCTCCAACACCAACGCGCCGACCATTATGATCGCCGAAAAAGCCGCGGATATGATCCGGGCCTGTCATGGATAACCCAATGATCCGCCATATCGTTCTGATCCGGTTTCGCGCTGACATATCCGAAACGGCCATCAACGCCATCTTTGCCGACCTGCATGCCATCAAAGCCAAAATGCCCGGCGTGCTGGCCATCACATCAGGCCGCAGCGAAAGCCCTGAACAGATAGAGCGCGGCTATTTGCACGGCTTTGTTGCCGATTTTGCAGATTGGGCGGCGCTGGCTGCCTATCAAGACCACCCAGACCATAAAGGCGTGGGCGCTGCATTGGTTGCCGCCGCCGAAGGCGGGATCGACGGCATTTTGGTGTTCGATCTGCCAGTTGCCTGAACCATTTCCCAGATACGAGGCCCGATATGCTGACCCTTCCCACCAAATCCAACACGCTGGAACCCTACCGACTGCTGGGCAATCCACTTACCCCGCGCGCGCCTAAAATCCCGCTGACGCGCACCGCCTTTGCCGCCGCCCATGTGGTGTCTGACCCGCTGCGCGAACGGAATCCGTGGGATACAAGGCCAGCCGTGGATTGGGATGCGACCCTTGGCTTTCGCCAGACCCTGTGGGATCAGGGCCTTGATCTGGCCGAAGCGATGGATACCGCCCAACGCGGCATGGGGGTGGATTGGCCAACAGCACTGGAGCTGATCCAGCGCACCATGGTCGCCGCCCGTGCACATCCGTTGAAACCTCGTGTCGCCTGCGGAGTGGGGACCGATCATATCCCGCCGGCGGATTTGCAAAGCGCTGATGCCATCCTTGCCGCCTACATGACACAAGCCGAGGCGATTGAAGCGGCAGGCGGGCAGTTGATCCTGATGGCCAGCCGGGCGTTTCCGGCGATGGGCGCGGATGAAGATGGCTATCGCCAAGTGTATCGCCACCTGATTGATGGCGCGAAAGACCCGGTCATCCTGCATTGGTTGGGCGAAATGTTTGAGGCCGCCCTTGCAGGCTATTGGGGCAGCACGGATGTGGCAAAAGCGTCAGAATTCGTGCTGGCTCTCATTGCGGAAAATCCCGCCAAAGTAGATGGCATCAAAATATCTTTGCTGGACCAGGCACATGAAGAAGTCTTCCGCGCCCGTCTGCCTGCTGGTGTGCGGCTCTACACGGGCGATGATTTCAACTACGCCCCTTTGATCGCAGGGGATGGCACCCATTATTCCCACGCCCTGCTGGGCATTTTCGCCGCCATCGCCCCCGCCGCAAGTCAGGCGCTGGAAGCACTGGCGCAGAACGATATGACCACCTACCACGCGCTGCTGGCCCCGACCGTGCCGCTTAGCCGCGAGATATTCTGCGCCCCGACCCGGTTTTACAAAGCGGGCATCGCGTTTTTGTCGTGGCTGAACGGCCATCAATCGCATTTCATCATGCCAGCGGGCTTTCAATCCAGCCGCGATATCGGCCACTATGCCGAAGTGTTCCGGCTGGCCGATCAGGCAAACCTGCTGACCAACCCGGATCTGGCAACCGCCCGAATGCGCACCCTGCTAGCGCTGCACGGGATTGAATAAACGGGTGGATACGGACGATGAACCGACGGCCAACGATCATTGATGTGGCCCATACGGCGGGGGTTTCGAAATCGACGGTCAGTCTGGTGTTGCAAAACTCAGGCCTGGTGAAAGAAGAAACACGGGTACAGGTCAAACAGGCGATGCTGGATATCGGCTATGTCTATAACCGTAACGCGGCCAATATGCGGTCGTCGAACGCGGGGCTTATCGGCCTTGTGATCAACGATCTGCGCAACCCGTTCTTTACCGAATTTGCCACATCGGTGCAAATGGCGCTATCCGACCGGGGCTATGCGACAGTGCTGGCCAATACCGACGAGGACCCCGCTGTGCAGGCACAGGTTGTGACCGCGATGATTGAGCATGGGGTGTCGGCCTTGGTCATATCGCCTGCCTACGGCGATGAAGAGGCCACCTTTGGCCCGCTGATCCGCGCAGGTATTCCCGCCATGCAGGTACTGCGGAAAGTTGACGCGCGCACGGGCGACTTCCCCTTTGCCGCCCCCGATTATCCCACGGGAAGCCGCCTTGCTGCTGGACATTTGCTCGCAACAGGCGCGCGCCGCATTGCCTTTATCGGCGGTGTCGCTGGCCGGGCGGTGGCGCGGGAGCGGATGTCGGGCTATCTGGCAGCACTGGCCGACGCGCGGATAGAACCCGTAATTATCCCCGGCCGGGCATCACGCGAATTTGGCCGCGAGACCGCACGGATTTTGGCGCAAAATCACCCCGACGTAGATGCTGCTATCTGTTTTAACGATCTGGTCGCCCTCGGCGTATTAAGTGGTTTCGCCGAACTTGGCCGACCCGTTGGCCCCTCATTCCGGCTTGTTGGCTTCGATGATATCGAGGAATGCGCACAGGCCTACCCGGCGTTATCATCCGTGCGCTGCAACATTGCAGGTTTTGGCAAATCCATCGCCGCCACTATCCTATCATGGCTGGAAGATGGCCGCGCCCCGGCACCCGAAACCCTGACCGATGTGGACTTGGTCATCCGTGCCTCCAGCGCCTGAAGGACGATTATGATCCCCGATCCCGAAACCTTCCTGCGCAGCCTGTTTGACGTGGCCGTCAAGGTGGCCGACCCCATGCGGTCGCTTGCCGCCCACCTGCCCACCTGCCCCAAAGGCCGCGTTCTGGTCATTGGCGCGGGCAAAGCCAGTGCGCGCATGGCCGAAGCGGTCGAGGCGGCATGGGGCCCCTGCGAAGGTTTGGTTATCACCCGCTATGGGTACGGCCGCCCCTGCAAGGGCATCGAGATTGTTGAGGCATCGCATCCCGTGCCGGATAGCGCCGGGCAAGTTGCTACGGCGCGGATGCTGGATATGCTGTCTGGCTTGGGCAAGGATGATTTCGTTCTGGCGCTGATTTCCGGCGGTGC